>JAZUES010000320.1:0-8059 GCA_045640265.1 Solibacillus sp. | reverse complement strand
TTTAATGGCTCTAGACGTATTTCAATTTCATGTAAAATATCAAGTACACGATTTAAATTTTCATCTGTTTCGACAAGCTTATGCTCGGCTTTTTTCTTACGTAATTTATATTTCAAAACGCCAGCAGCTTCTTCAAAAATGCTGCGGCGATCATCTGGACGGCTATTTAATATTTCATCAACGCGTCCTTGTGAAATAATTGAAAATGCTTCTTTCCCTAGCCCTGAATCCATAAACAAGTCCGTAATATCCTTCAGGCGACATTGCTGATTGTTCAGCAAATATTCGCTATCACCTGAACGATACACACGTCTCGTTACACTAACTTCTGTGTATGGAATAGCTACACGCCCATCTTCGTTATCTAATACAAGTGTTACCTCTGCAAAGTTCAATGGTTTACGGGATTCACTACCCGCAAAAATGATATCTTCCATTTTAGCACCACGAAGAGATTTCGCGGATTGTTCACCTAGTACCCAACGAATAGCATCTGTAACATTACTTTTCCCACTACCATTTGGTCCCACTACAGCTGTTACACCTGGGACAAAATCGATTCCAATTCTTTCGGCAAATGATTTGAAGCCTACTACTTCAAGTCGTTTAAGGAACATGTTATTCTCCCTCTTGCTTTGACTGCTTAAGCGATTGCATTGCATTTTGCGCTGCTTGTTGCTCAGCTTCTTTCTTAGATTTTCCACGACCAATACCTAATTCTTCATCGTCTAATAAAACACGTGAAACGAACGTACGGTTATGGGCTGGACCTTTTTCATCGACGATTTCATAACCTAATAAACCGTTGTTAGTTTGTTGAATAATCTCTTGTAATTGACTTTTAAAATCCATCACATGCGAAAAAGCACCGACTTCAACTTTAGGGAATACAATACGTTCTAAAAATGCTACTACTACGTCTAAACCTTGATCTAAGTACATGGCGCCAACAAACGACTCAAATACATCCGCAAGTAATGCAGGACGTTCACGGCCTCCTGTTAACTCTTCCCCTTTACCTAACAATACAAATTGTCCAAAGTTTAGCTCATTAGCAAATACAACTAATGATGGTTCACAAACTATAGAAGCACGTAGCTTCGTTAGCTCACCTTCACTCATATTCGGGAATTTTAAAAATAAATATTTTGATACTGTTAATTCTAGTACAGCATCTCCTAAAAATTCTAAACGTTCATTGTCAGTAAACAACTTACGGCGATGCTCATTCACATAAGATGAATGCGTAAAAGCTTGATATAATAAAGCTTTATTTTCGAAGTGAATATTCACTTGTTCTTGTAAGTCTTGAAATTGCGCTTTTACTTTTTCAGGGAGTATACCTGTTTTTGGGAGTGTTCCTTTTTTTCTTTGGTTCATGTTTATTATGCCTTCCTTCTAATTTCTATCTTTAAGTTTACCCTGTTCTATTGCAATGTGCAAAGGGTAATGGCTTAAAAACATGTCAAAATCTAAATCGTTTCCCTTATTATGTCCTATATAATGAAAAAAGGTACTCTATTGCAAACAAATTCGCAATAGAGTACCTTTTTATGATTAGCTAATTTTATTTTCAATGTATGAAATTGCATTACCAACTGTAGCAATTTTTTCTGCATCTTCATCAGAAATTTCCATGTCGAACTCATCTTCAAGTTCCATTACTAATTCAACAACGTCTAATGAATCTGCACCTAAATCGTCACGGAATGATGCTTCTAGTTTCACTTCGCTTTCGTCAACGCCTAAACGGTCAACGATTACTTTTGAAACACGCTCAAATACTGTAGACAAATCGGTCACCTCCCCTCAAAGAACTTTTATATCTGTCTTACGCCATTACCATACCGCCGTCGATATGCAATGTTTGGCCAGTTATATAATTAGAACTATCAGAAGCAAAGAACGCAACTGCTTTCGCTATATCTTCAGGTTGACCAAGTTTAGCTAACGGAATTTGTTTTAACATCGCTTCCTTCAGTTCTTCTGGTAAGCCATCTGTCATTTCCGTCGTAATAAACCCTGGCGCAATCGCATTCACTAAAATATTTCGTGATGCGAGCTCTTGTGCAGTCGTTTTTGTTAAACCGATGACACCTGCTTTTGAGGCAACATAATTCGCTTGACCTGGATTACCTGCTACACCAACGATTGAGGAGATATTAATAATACGCCCTGCACGTTGCTTCATCATTTGACGTGCTACAGCTTTTGTACAAAGGAATACACCTTTTAAGTTCGTATTGATAACATCATCCCACTCATCGTCTTTCATTCGCATTATCAAATTATCACGCGTAATTCCTGCATTATTTACTAATATATCAAGCGAACCAAAAGTATCAATTGTTGTTTTCATTAATTGTTGCACTGATTCTGCATCTGCTACATTTGCCTGTATAGCAATCGCTTCGCCACCATTTGCTTTAATTTCTTCAACAACTTGCTCGGCCTTTTGTACATTCCCACTAAAATTGACGACCACCTTAGCTCCTTGGTTCGCTAATTCTAATGCGATAGCACGTCCTATGCCACGTGAAGCTCCTGTAACAACTGCACATTTTCCCGTTAAACCCATTGTGTCCACTCCTTTGATGCTTCCACTACTTGCGCTAAACTTACGTCATCATAGACACAATACGTTTGCACACTACGATCTATTTTTTTCACAAGTCCCGATAATACCTTACCTGGTCCACATTCAATGAACACAGTTACCCCTTCGGCTATTAACCTCTCAATATTCTGCTCCCACAAAACAGAACTTGTTACTTGCGCCACTAATTCACGTTTAATTTGTGGAACATCTGTTAACAGTTCCGCCGTTACGTTGCTAACAACTGGTATTGTTGGTGTTTGCAAAGATAAATTATCAATAACTTGCGCTAATTGATCTGCAGCTGGTTGCATCAGTGATGAGTGAAATGGACCACTCACGACTAATGGAAGCGCTCGTTTTGCTCCTGCTTCCTTCGCTTTACTACATGCCTCATCGACACCTTGTTTCGTCCCCGAAATCACAATTTGTCCTGGACAGTTAAAGTTTGCCACTTGCACAACTTCTCCTGCAGCCGATACTTCTTGGCAAATAGTCGCTAGTTTTTCCCCGTCTAGCGCTAAAATTGCAGCCATCGCACCTTGCCCTGCAGGTACTGCTTCGTCCATAAATACACCCCGTTTATGAACTGTTTGCACCGCTGCATCAAATGATAAAACATTCGCCACAACAAGTGCACTATACTCCCCTAATGAATGTCCTGCTACAAAATGTGGTTGGACGCCTGCTTGTTGCAACTTATTTGCAATCATCACCCCTGATGTTAACAAGGCAGGTTGTGCATGATACGTAAGCGTTAGTTTTTCTTGCGGGCCATTTAAAATAATGTCCGTTAATGAAAAATCTAACGCCGTGTCTGCTCGGTCATAAAATTGTTTACTACTTTCGTCATTGGATACAAAGTCCGCACCCATCCCCACGGATTGCGATCCTTGCCCTGGAAAAATAAAAGCAATTTTCGTCATATAATATTTCCCCTTTGTGAATCACGTTTGTTTATTCAGCTTTTTGCATTTCAGCAATTGTTTCAGTAATTTTTTCGCATACGTGATGTTCTACCATTGTATTAGCTTGTCGGATTGCACTATAAATGGCACGTGGATTTGAAGAACCATGCGCTTTAATTACTGGTGCTTTTAAACCGAATAATGCGGCGCCACCGTATTCTGAGTAATCCAATTTATCTTTAATGCTTTTTAAATCATTCTTAATTAAAGCTGCACCAATTTTCGCTTTTGTACTAGCAAATAGCGCTTCTTTTAGCAATTTAAAGATTGCACCTGCTGTACCTTCAATTGTTTTTAATACCATATTTCCTGAGAAGCCATCTGTTACAACAACATCAGCAACCCCGTTTAACAATTCACGCGCTTCAACGTTTCCTTCGAAATTGAAGTCAGCTTCTTTAATTAGAGAAAAAGCAGATTTCGTTAACTCATTCCCTTTTTTATCTTCAGTCCCGATATTTAATAAGCCAATACGTGGGGATTTTTGACCACGTACTTGTTTGACATAAATATCGCCCATAACGGCATATTGCAATAAGTTTTCTGGTTTTGCGTCGGCATTGGCACCTAAATCTAACATTAGGAAACCGTCACCATTTAGTGTTGGCAATGTCGTCGCTAATGCTGGTCTAGAAACACCCTCGATACGACCAACTTTAAATAAACCTCCAGCCATTAATGCACCTGTATTCCCTGCAGATAAACATGCATCTGCACGTCCCTCTGCTACTGCTTCAAGCATACGTGCCATTGAAGAATCTTTTTTACGACGCACTGCTCTTGCCGCATCATCGTCACCTTCAACAACTTCTGTACAATGAACTATTTGTAAACGTTCATGCTGTTTTAAATAAGGTGCCATTTTTTGCTCATCGCCGTATAATTGAATTTCTATCGTTTTAAAGTCTTCTAGGGCCATCAAAACGCCTTCCACAATAGCTCGTGGGGCATTATCTCCGCCCATACCATCTACCGCTAATTTCATTTATGCTTCTTCACCTTTCGTGTGGTACATTTCAAATTCACCTTTAAATACAAGTTCATTATCTACCGTTGAAGTTACTTCAACAAGAGTACGATTTTTTTCGGGAAGCTTCCCTTTTACAATTGCTTTTGTTACAACTCGATCACCTGCGCGCACTGGTTTTACAAATATTAAATTTGATTTTACCGTCAACGCAAGCTCATCATCAATGACTGCTACCGCTAATGAGTTTGCTTGAGCAAATAAATGATGTCCTCGCGCAATACCATTACGTTGGAAAACATGTTCTGTTCCCACATCAAAAATAGAAAGTGCACGATGATCTAGTTCAATATCAATAATTTCACCAATCACTTCATCTAGTGGAAGTGATTTTACTTCGTCATATTTTTTGGCAGCAACATCTTTAATACGTTCACGTAATTCCGGAATCGCGAGTTCCAGACGATCTAGACGAATCGTTTGAACACTTACATTAAATTCAGTTGCTAATTGTTCATCTGTAACGAAAGGATTGTCGACTATTTTTTCGGTCAGCAACGACTGACGCTCTTTTTTGGAACGCTTCATACGTATTTGTTACCTGCCTTTAATTTTATATAAGATTAGTATTAGCACTTGGTACTAATACCAATATACATGGATAAAAAAAAGAACGCAACAAAATTTTTGTTGTGTTCTCGAAAATCACATTACTCGTCGTGACTTTATTATCTCCTTATACCTATTCCTCTAGATTGAATAAAGAAAATTCATTTTCTTGCATTCCCCAAAAATAAACCTATTAATCAATTCGTTCTCCTTCAAGAACACCAGATGATACTAATTTTTGTCGCAGCACTTCATATTCTGGTAACTGCCAAAAATCGTCATCATACAGCATTTTTGCAGCATCTTGCCGTGCTGTTTCAAGGGCACGATAATCATGCACTAAGTCAGCTAGTTTAAATTCTGGCAAACCACTTTGACGTTTCCCAAAGAAATCACCTGAACCACGTAGTTCTAAATCTTTCTCGGCTAATTGGAAACCATCATTCGTTTCTGTCATCGACGTCATTCTTTCTTTTCCCTCATCAGTTTTTGGATCGGCAATGAGTACACAATACGATTGATGCTCCCCACGTCCGACTCGTCCGCGTAATTGGTGAAGCTGTGCTAGTCCAAAACGCTCTGCATCGTAAATCGTCATAAATGTTGCATTCGGTACGTTTACTCCTACTTCGACTACGGTAGTTGAAACAAGTACGTGGATAGAGCCCTCACTAAAAGCACGCATGACCGCATCTTTTTCATCAGGGTGTAATTTACCGTGCATCAAACCGACCTCAAATCGATTGCCAAAATATGCTTTTAATTGCTCGTACGCTTCTACTGCATTTTGTACATCGAGCTTATCAGATTCTTCAATAAGCGGGGTAATGACATATGCTTGGCGTCCTGCTTCTAATTCCTGTGCCATACGCATCAGAACACTATTTAGCTGCTCTTTTTTAAGCCAATGCGTTTCAATTTCTTTTCGCCCTGCTGGTAGCTCGTCAATAATCGATACATCCATTTCACCAAATGCGGTAATTGCTAATGTACGTGGAATCGGGGTTGCTGTCATAAAGAGAACATCCGGATTTTCACCTTTTTCACGTAACACACGTCTTTGTTCAACACCAAAGCGGTGCTGCTCATCGGTAATGACAAATCCCAACTTATGAAATACAACGTCCGGCTGAATAAGGGCGTGAGTACCAATTAAAATATCAATTTTCCCAGTAGCTAATTGCTCTAATAGCTCCCGGCGCGCCTTCGCTTTTGTGGAGCCCGAAAGCAGCGCAACCTTGATGCCAATTTGATCAAACCAGCCATGTAAATTTTCAGCATGTTGCTCTGCTAAAATTTCAGTTGGTGCCATTAATGCCCCTTGGTAGCCTGCTGTTACTGCCGCATAGAGTCCAATTGCTGCGACAACCGTTTTCCCCGATCCTACATCCCCTTGAAGTAAGCGATTCATCCGCTGAGGAAGTAATAAATCTTTACAAATTTCATTGACAACACGTTTTTGCGCACCTGTTAATTCATACGGCAATGTAGCGATAAATTCTTTTAATTTCGATAAATCATAGCGAATCATTAAACCTTTTTCATTTTCTTTATTCATTTTACGAAGCGCTTGAATTCGCAATTGAAATTCAAGTAATTCTTCATAAACAAAACGCCTACGCGCTTGCTTTGCATGTTCAGCATCTGTAGGAAAATGTACGCCCTCTAATCCTTCTTGAATACTTACTAGTTGATAATTCGTAAGTATTTGTTGTGGCAATGATTCTGGAATTTCTTCCTTAATCGTATCCAATGCTTGGCGCATATATTTCCGGAAGCGTTTTTGTTGAATATTGCCTTTTAAACTATAAACAGGTTCAAAATCTACTTGCTCGGTTTTCGGCCCAAATGTCACTGAAGAACCCACAATTACTTGTCGTCCACGGTCCCATTTACCGGTAACTGTAATGACCATACCCGGTGCTATTTTTTGGCGTAAATAATTTTGATTAAAAAAGACAATTTTAATTAAATGACGTCCTGCGAGCGCTGTAAATTGGAGGCGGGATTTATTTTTCCCCAAAAACAAGGCAGTCGGTTCACTTTCCACTCGTGCTTCAATCGTGACACGTTCGTTATGGGGCGTTTCTGTTAAATCTTTTAAACGGAAGTCTTCATGGCGATACGGAAATGTCCACACTAAATCATGTACCGTTTCAATGCCAAGCTTAGCTAAATTTTCGGCAGTTTCTTTGCCAATGCCTTTTAAATTCGATACGGGTTCATGCATCAAACTCCGACATCTCCTTTTTTATATAATGTATTTCTTTAGCATAGCACAAATGGGTGCATACGTTCTTGTTTTTAGGATAGTTTTGTAATAAAGACAACTGTCGAAATCATTTTCCTTCTAATAAAGCGGGATTGGGGATAGTCATTCGGCGGGCGCAGCACACATTCACAAAGCCTCTTTGCAGAGTCTTTGCGAATGTTCTTTGTGCTGTGTGAAAGGCCCGCCGATATAAGGTGTGTCGTTATCAACCTTTTTAAAAATCGTAGGCGCTATGCTATCGCAAGGCGCCGGGTTTCCATAATATAGGCGGAAATGTTTTGCAATATCAAAGCTAATTTTCCCCTGAAGTAGTGGGTATTTTGGAATAGTCATTCGGCGGGCGCAGCACACATTCACAAAGCCTCTTTGCAAGAGTCTTTGCGAATGTTCTTTGTGCTGTGTGAAAGGCCTGCCGAAATAAGGTGTATCGTTATCTACCTTTTTAAATACCGTAAGCGCTATGCTATCGCAAGGCGCCGGGCTTTCTATAATATAGGGTGAAACGTTTTTGAATATCAAAGCATTTTTTCCTCTGAAATAGTGGGTATTTGGGGATAGTCATTCTGCGGGCTCAGCACACATTCACAAAGCCTCTTTGCAAGAGTCTTTGCGAATGTTCTTTGTGCTGTGTGTAAGGCCCGCCGATA
>JAZUES010000319.1:0-2922 GCA_045640265.1 Solibacillus sp. | reverse complement strand
TTTTAACATGTTTTGGAAAATCCCTTTTGCTTCTTATACCAACTACTAGAAGGGGGTTAATATGAGCAATCGAGTGAACATAGCGTACACATACCATAATTCAAATAAAGGCATAACAAAGATTTGGACAACACTTCCTATGGATCATCCAAATACAAGTGCTTCCCATAAGGCCGAAAATAAATATGTTGATGACGGCCAAAATACTGTGTTTACGTTAACATTAAAGGAAAATGAATTGTTTACCGTCAATTATGCCATCGATACACAAAAGCCATTTAACAAAACGCAGCTTTCTGAAACCGAAAAAGCCTACTATTTGCGAAGTGGCACATTAATAGTAGTTGATTCAAAAATGAAAGACTTAGCGCTTCAAATTACAGCTCAGGCTGACACAGTTACTAAGAAAGCTGAGGCAATCTTTTATTATTTAGTGAATGAATACAAATATGTTTATCCCCCTAAAAGTAGAGGTAGCCTATCATTTTTACAGACGAAACAAGGCGACTGTGGGGAGTATTCCTTTTTATTTACTTCACTTTGTCGTTCACTTGGTATTCCATGTAGAACGGTTGTCGGTACGTGGGCGAATGGAAAAGTGAATGCCCATGTATGGAATGAATTTTTTGTAGAAAATGTTGGTTGGATTCCGGTGGATTGTAGCGTAGCTTATATGCAAAAAAAGAAGAAATTCCATTTTTTATTTAGCAATGTCCGAACGTTTAAATGGACTCGCTATTTTGGTGAACTAGAAGGGCAACGCGTTATTTTCTCCTATGATGCGGAAATTGCCCTTCCAACATTTCATAATACACATGAAGATATTTTACAAAAAGCAGCCTACCCGCCAATTGTACCTTTTCAGGTGAATGACAGTCCTTTTTACTGGGGTTATGAATCGATTGACGGGCATGTACCTTATATACAGCCAATTTATCTGCAATTTGGAGAGGAAAATTTAACTGTACCTCCGAAAAAGGATGCTACTAAATATTTAGGGCAATGGAAAATCACTGAAACGGGTAGTCACCGATTCTTTTATACGCTAAAAAGTATTTCATTTTATGTGTTTATCATTAGCTTAGCATTAAACTTGATTGTTAATAACCCGTTATTTGGCGCAATTTCTGGGATAGCGATAGTCTTAACTTGTATGTCTTTTATTGCGCGTAGAGAAAGAATAGTAGTATTCAGCATTTTTGCTTTATATTTTATCCTATTCCTAGGCTCCAATGTAATGAAACTAAGCGATATGCTTTCTATTAGGTAGATAAAAAAATCGGATCTGTTATCAAATGGGAAGTTTTAATTTAGAGTGAATATGAAAATTTTTTATCATTGTTTAATTTGGGCTTTTGCAAAACTGTTTACCTTTGCAGGATTCGAACTAGAAGTATTAACGCAACAGGAGGAGGGAAATAAATGATCTTTGAGCTGACTATTCAAGTTCGTGTTACTGATTTTAAAGAAGGACGCCAGTGGTATGAAACACTATTAAACAAAAAACCTGATTACATACCGCACGATGGATTTGCAGAATGGGAAATCATCCCTGGTTGCTGGCTGCAAGTTGCTGAAGGAATACCATCAGAAGCTAGTGGACCTTTACGCTTAGGAGTTACTAATATAATAGCGGAAAGAGATAGACTTGTTAAAGAAGTAGGAATTGGCGAATTTGAGATATACTCCCGTGAAGAAGTTTCTGCAAAATGGGGAACTTTCACTGACCCTTGGGGAAATCGACTTGGACTCTTCGAATACTTGGATAAGAAAGAAGAAAATAATCGTATTAAAACGGTTTTGGGAATGTAATCGTTTAAATAAATTATCAGAGGGTGACTTGCTATGGAAGAACTTCAAAAAACCAAAAAAAATCAATGGGATGACAGTCATCGTCCGTGGCCTCTCCCAAATTTACCTTGGACGATGAAGCAAACATGGAGCGATCTTTTATTTGCTCATTATCCAATTAAATTTGAGGTGTTACGAAAGTTAGTACCTGAAGCACTACCTTTGGATTCATATAATGGCATGTGCTGGATTGGGGTTGTGCCGTTTCGTATGTCAGGGGTTAGACTACGGGGATTGCCACCTGTACCGGGGACAGATCAATTTCCTGAGCTCAATATTCGTACATATGTAACGCTAGATGGAAAACCAGGTGTGTACTTTTTTAGTTTGGATGCTGCCAATTGGCTTGCTGTACAAGGGGCTAAAACGCTCTATCACTTACCGTATTGGTACGCTGAAATGGAAATCAAGAATAGTGGAACAACAACTATTGAATTTGAAAGTAAGAGACGACAGGACGCTGAAATTGAATTAGCGTGTAGTTATAGACCAATTTCAGAACCATTTCAAGCACCTATTGGGTCTTTCGAGGAATGGATGGTCGAACGTTACTGCTTCTACACGTTAAATTCATCAGGCGTACCGCTTCGCTGTGACATTTTACACGAACCTTGGATATTACAAAAAGCAGAGGCAGAATTTAAGCATAATTCAATCCTGTCCAAGCAAGGTATTACTGTTGAGAGTAATTTGCCTATATTGCATTTTGCAAAAAAGATAGAAGTACGTGCTTGGCCATTGGTTCATCATTTCACGAATCGTTTTAGTATTTGATGTGTCGTAAAGCATAAGATTCTGGCTTTAGCTCAAAATATTGGTGGCACTAATGACAAAACCGGCAAAAAAAATGCCGGTTTTGGATGATAATCAACTTATTTGTTATTGTTTGTTTTGGTTATTATTATTTCTAAATGAACCAGAAGCTCGTTGTTTTTTAGCTTCAGCTTGTTGGTTTTGCTGTCTAACTTGGTTTACATCAGTTTCCATTCCGAATTCAGCGTTCATTGAACTAGAATTGTTTTGGAAGCTATTTTTTGCAAATGAACCAGAAGCTTGTTGTTTTTTAGCTTC
>JAZUES010000318.1:0-7083 GCA_045640265.1 Solibacillus sp. | reverse complement strand
AACTTACTTTACAGCATCTTTCTTAAGCTGTTTACTGCGTAACTGTCCACATGCTGCATCAATATCGGTACCGTGTTCTTGACGGATTTTACAATTGACGCCGTTCTTTTTCAATGTATCATAGAACGCTAACACAGATGCCTGTTCACTTCTTTGATATTGACTATGTTCATCTACTGGATTGTAAGGAATTAAGTTCACATATAATTGATCCTTTATATCAGTGAAGAGCTCTGCAAGTTCTTCTGCTTCTTTTTTATGATCATTAACGTCTTTCAGTAAAATATATTCAATCGTAAGTCTACGATTCGTTTTTTCTAAATAATATTTAAGTGACGCCATTAATTTTTCAATTGGCATTGCACGGTTAATTTTCATAATGCGCGTTCTCAGTTCATTATTCGGCGCATGTAGCGAAATCGCTAAATTTACTGGTAATGCTGCATCAGTAAAGTCATAAATCTTATTGATAATCCCACTTGTTGATACAGTAATTCTTCTACCTGCAATTGCCAGTCCTTTATGATCCATAATGACATTTAAAAAGTCTAATAAATTTGTGAAGTTATCAAACGGTTCGCCGATACCCATTACAACGATATGACTTACTAGCTCATCGTTTCCTAATTGGTCTAGATGGAGCTGTACATTCATAATCTGCTCGACAATTTCTCCAGCTGTTAAATCTCGACTTTTTGCGATGATACCACTTGCACAGAAACTACAGCCAATGTTACAGCCTACTTGTGTCGTTACACAAACAGATAAGCCGTATTTTTGGCGCATCATAACTGTTTCAATCAAACTGCCATCTTTTAGTTTAAATAAAAATTTAACTGTTCCATCCGCAGCTTCTTGCTTTACGTGTTGTGTTAATGTTTGAATAACAAAGTTATCTGCTAGTAACTGCACAAATTCTGGGTTTACACCATTCATCTCCGAAAAATCCGTTATACGTTTTCTATAAAGAAAATCCCATACTTGCAATGCTCTCGATGGCTTATGATCATGCGCTACAAGCCACTCCTTCAGTTGCTCTAATGTTAATCCATAAATGGATGATTTGTTCATAATATGCCTCTTTCCTTGATCTTTAAAAATCACTTCTATTAATCATTATTTTTTATCTAATCGCACTTATTTATGATGCGATGCTTCTTTACTAGTCTAATCATATTACAAATAAGAGTTGAAACAAAGTAATTCGAAAAATGAAATCGCAAAACTTCGCTACTTTTTTATTTTTCTATACGTGCTTTATGCTCGAACATTTTTAAAATAAAAAGCGTGCTTGCAATGAGAAGAGGAATTCTCTCATTTAATTTAATATCTATTCAATTATTTGGTCTAACGTTTTGTTTGTCAATGCATGCAAAGGAATATAAGCATAAAAAAAGCAGTTCAAGATAACGGTAAGATATCAATAAGCAATTGGATCATAAACTCTTTGATATCAAACACATCTTCTTGAACTGCCATTAAAATTAAAAATTATTCAGATTCAACATTTGCATCTTTGTTGTAATTGTATTTTGAAGGATCCACTGACGTATATCCTGCTGGCGTATAGAATCTCAATAAGTCACCATTCACAACTTTATCAGAAAACTTCAATTTTTCATCGACTTTATTTTTCATAGCATTTGCCAAATCTAATTGACTATCATCTAATAGCAAACCTGTTTGATTATCATATAATTTTTCGTTAATTGAATAAATCGTAGGGCTGACAAAATCGCCATTTCTAAATGGAACAATTTCACTATGCTCTTCTGAAAGTAAATCTGAACCAAATTGAATAAAGTTTTGCGTATCAATTCCTAACAAATGTAACAATGTTGGTAGGACGTCCGTTTGGCCACCATACGTTTCATTTGTTCCGCCTTGTATTCCTGGAACATGGATTAATAGTGGTACGCGTTGTAAATTAGCACTTTCATATGGTGTAATTTCTTTTCCGATAATTTGTTCCATCGCTTCATTATGATTTTCTGAAATTCCATAATGGTCACCATAAAGGACAATCATCGTATTATCATATAAGCCTAATTTCTTTAACTGAATGACAAACTGTTCGATTGCTTCATCTGCATAACGCGCAGTTTGGAAGTAATTATCAACACTCGCATCGCCAGTCGCAGCTTTATCAATTGTTACTAAATCTTGATTAATTTTATATGGATAGTGGTTCCCCACCGTAATAAATTTCGTATAAAAAGGTTGTGGTAATTCTTGTAAAAGACTTGCTGATTGTTCAAAGAATGGTTTATCTAACAAACCATATTCAGCCATGTCTTCTGAAGAACTTGTGTCATAGTAACTTGCGTCATAGAATCTATCGTATCCAAATGATTTATAGATGACGTTTCGATTCCAGAAGGTACCGTTATTACCATGAAATACAGCTGATGTATAACCATAGTCTTTTAAAATACTAGGAGCTGCTTGATACGTATTTTGTGCTTTTGTAATATAAGCAGATCCTTGTGGTAAACCGAATAATGAATTTTCCAACATGAACCCTGCATCTGATGTTTTACCTTGCGCAGTTTGATGGAAGAAATTATCAAAATACAATGTATTATCATCTTTTGCTAAAGTATTTAAATATGGTGTAACTTCTTCACCGTTTAATTTATAGTCAAGAATAAAGTTTTGGAATGACTCTAAGTGAATATAGATGACGTTCATTCCTTTTGCTGCACCAAAATATTGTGCATTCGGTTTTGCATAGTCTGATTTAATATAGTTAATTACTTCAGTTATATCACTACTATCCGCTAAAGCTCGTTCTGATGATGCTTCGATTGTTTCTACAGAATCATAAATAACATAATTATACATACCTAAATATTTCACAATATAAGTTCTATCAAAACCACGACTTAATAGTTGCGGACGATCCGATTCAGCTAATTGTAAGTTAATGATTAATACGATAAACGCCATCGCAATAATGGCAATTCCCTTTTTAAATCCAATGCGATTCGCTTCTTTTTGGATTTTACGAGAGAATCGTAAGTAAAACATGACAAATACATCCACAAAGAATAAGAAATCATATGGTTTTAATAAAGAAAGGACACTTCCGCCTAAATCTCCAAAATTCTGTGTTTGGAAAATGGTTGGCAATGTAATAAAATCACTGAAAAATCGATAATAAACCGCATTTGAATATAAGAGTATCGACATAAGCGTGTATATGAAGACTAATGCAGTATATTTTCTCTTTCCTTTAAATAAAAATGAAAACGCTAAAAATAACATGATTGAACCTAAAGGACTTAATATTAAAAGAAATTGTTGAAGGGGCCCTTCTACACCTAGGTCAAATTGTGCTAATTGAGTTAGATATGTTTTAATCCATAACATTAAAACAGCTACTAAAAATATCCACAAAAAGTTGTTTGCTCGTTCAGATTTTTTACTAAATAAATTTTTCATTTTCGCACCTACTTTGCTTACTTCTATTGAGATTGAGATAGAGATTTAAATTTTAATATAATATCAAATAAATATTAATTTATAATATTTTTCGCAACCAAAATATACTACTTCTGATTGAGACTTCTGTCAAGCTAAGCGCATTAAGTTCGACAATTCATATAGTTCCTACTATTGATTCGTGGTGCAGTAGACATTCCCTCAAAATAAATGCCGGCTAAATCGGTTCAAAAATACCTAATACAATAGTAAGGAAGAAATGGGCAGATGGAACCCCATTAATTTATGAGTTCTAAAAACATTCTTTTAATCCTACAGTATAAAAAAGAATTAAAGGGGAGAACAAATGGAGGTTGATGGAGTGTTCTCTGGTGGTGGTATTAAGGGATTTGCTTATGTAGGTGCAATACAGATATTAGAGGAACGCGGGATACAATTTAAACGGGTAGCTGGTACGAGTGCTGGAGCAATTTTAGCGGCTTTTATCGCTGCAGGCTTTAATGCACAAGAACTAGAAGAAATTTTTGATGAACTAAATTTAAAAGTATTGCTCGATCCACCGAAAATATGTATCGGTATGCCATTTTTAAAATGGATCAATTTATATATGCGATTTGGGATGTACCGAGGAAAGGCATTAGAAAAATGGTTTCTCGAAAAATTAGCAACAAAAGGTATCTATACTTTTGGTGATTTACCAAAAGATACATTAAAGCTCGTTGCTTCCGATTTAACGAATGGTAGAATTCTCGTACTGCCAGATGATTTACATCACTATGGTATTAATGGCAATACATTTCCTGTTTCCCGTGCGTTACGTATGAGCTGTGGACTTCCGTTTTTCTTTGAGCCTGTTTATTTAAAGGATGGCCAAAAGGAATGTGTCATTGTGGATGGTGGCGTACTGAGCAATTTCCCACTTTGGATTTATGATAACGGCAATCAAATGAGGCCTGTTATCGGTTTAAAGCTAAGTAGCGCCAGTGAAGAGATGGCACCGCATGAAATTAATAATGCTATCCAACTATTTGAAGCCCTCTTTTCAACAATGAAAAATGCACATGACAATCGATATATCGGACGAAGGCATGAGCGAAACATTATTTTTATTCCAGTTGAAAAGTATAATGCCACTCAGTTTGATATGGGTGATGAAGAAAAGCTAAAATTAATTAGCATCGGCAAGGAACGGACTATTCATTTTTTAAAAACTTGGTCCCCAATTTGGTAATGTTTACTATGCCCACCTTTTTTGCTTACTTTTTAACTTTTAAACGCTCTCTAAACTTTTTTATTAAGTATCATTTTGATTTTTTTATTAACTTTACAAAAATTAAAAAATTTCTATTACAAACATCCATACTTATTAATATTTCTTACATATTCTGAACTAATCCTAAACAAATGAGGTGATATATATGGGTTCAGTAGAGTGTGATAATGGCGAATACGGTGGAAGTGGCCAAGGTTTCAGTTTTACTCTTCTAGTTGTCCTCTTTATTCTGCTAATTATTGTAGGAGCTTCTTTCTATGTAGGCGGTTACTAGTATATATGTAAAAAATCTATAAGTAACTTGTACTATCTAGATTTATTCAATATAAAAAGAGTAGCCGTTTTATTGGCTACTCTCTTTTATTGCGTACTTATTTTGTTAAGGCAATTAACTCTTGGTTTAACGTTTGTAGTTTTGCTGATGCATCACCAATTGCTTCTAGTAATTTATTTTCCTCATAGATTGAAGAAACTATTTCTTCTGTTGCCGCACTGTTTTGCTGTGACACTGCTGATAGCATATCAATTTCACCTAATAAATCAGCGAACTGCTTGCTTACCTTTTCAATTGCAAGCACACTATGCTTCACATTGGCGTTTGAAATATCACTTGATAGTTTGACATTATTAAAGACAGTGGCAATTTCTTGTAATAACTTTTGACCTTCTATCGCCGTTGTTTGGCCGTGCAAAGATTGCTCCTGTGCAACTGATGACTTTGTGAAAAGCTGAGAAGTAACTTCCGTAATTTTCGATGCCGTTACTGCACTTTCCTCTGCTAGTTTTCGTACCTCATCTGCAACTACCGCAAAGCCTTTCCCATGTTCACCAGCTCGTGCCGCTTCAATGGCAGCATTTAATGCCAATAAGTTCGTTTGGTCGGCAATATTTTTAATACCACCTAGTAAATCATTCACCGTATGCAAGCTATTTTGTAAATCATCCATCGTACTAACTGTTATATTCATCGAGTTGCTTAATACATCCATCTGTTTCGTTACCTGTTCCACATTTTGCGTATTTCTAGATAACTGCTCATTTACTTGTTGTGAATGCTCCATTGCCTCTTGAGATAATTCAACTGTTTGTGAAAGCTCTGATTTTGAATCATGCATCACATTATGCATCGCAAAAATCGAATCTGCCTCACTTTGAATAGACTCTGCAATCTGTTGTGTTGAGTTTAAAATTGTATCACTCACGTCTGCTAACGCGTTCGATGTATTTTTCACATCATCCGTTTCTGCTCCTAGCGTATGAGCACTTTGTTCAATCATTGTTATTAATTGCTTCGTTTCTTGTAGTAGCTCACTTGCCTCTTGCTCACTCTTTTGCGATTCAGAGACCAAATCGCCGCCCCATTCATTTAGTTTATTTAACATATATAATATTCCGTTATAGACGAAAAATACTGTAATGAATAATGAGAGCGAGTTACTTTCTCCGAAAAATTTAGTCGGCGCTATTAAGTAAATTAACACCAAATAAGCTTCAACAATAAGACCGTATGTAATTAAAATTTTTCGATCAAAATATATGGCTGCCATCACAATCGTAACGAAAATAAAGTAATGCTTATTTAATGTGAAGCCCTCTATAAGGAATAATACAAATACTGCCGTTCCAGGTAATGTTGAAAATAAAACTGCCTTCAGCATATTGGGAATATTCATAAAATAAATTAAACATGCAAATACGACGACAACAACTCCCGCTGTAATATACAATTTCGATTCGCCAAATCCTTGACCAACAATTAGCGGTATTACAATTACAGCCACCATGAAGCATGTAATTTTAAGGTTTAACTGATGGACCTTTTGAACATTAAATGAAAAACGTTTACTTTCCACGTGATGATTCTCCTTCACTTAATAAATTAATTTCTATTTTCAATTATTTTAAACATAAATCTACAAAAATCTTCATAATATTGTATTTTTATGTTTATTATAACAGAATAATTCATATTAATTAAAACTTTTCCCATATAATTAATTGAATGTTTAATCTTGAAGCAAAATAATCCTTTCATTGAAATTACATGCCATTCCTCCTCTATTATTAGTCGTACATTTGAAAACTAGGTTACATAATAAAAAAGCTACCCCGCACAAGCGAGATAGCAAATTTTAAAGCCATGACATAAAGAGCGTATACATTATCCCTGTTTGAAATACCATATCACATAGTAAATCCAGTTTGCGCCAATTGTTATTTCCATTTTTATTTTCAAGCCAAAGATTGATTAAAAAGGACACAAACAATAAAAGTACAACAATAGAAAAGTGTAATAGTTCGACATTAAAGTATAAAACACCTAATATAGCAATCATTAAAACGCTATTTAATGTTTGCCAATACGT
>JAZUES010000317.1:0-2109 GCA_045640265.1 Solibacillus sp. | reverse complement strand
ACAACTTCAAATGCTTTTAAGACATCTACCATACCACCAATGTGATCAGCATCTGGATGTGTGGCAATAACAAAATCTAAGCGTTTAATTCCTAGTGATTTTAAATACGCAACGACTGTTTCACCTGCTTCATTCGTACCTGCATCAATTAATACATTTTCTCCTGAAGCAAGTTGAATGAATGTTGAATCCCCTTGCCCCACATCAATAAAATGAACTTTCATATTTTTTACAGTACTTGTCGAACCAGAAGTGATTTTTATTGTTTTCGATGTTTGATTCCAGTCCACTTTCGCACCCAACGCTTCACTAATGAAACGCAATGGAACCAAAGTGCTTCCACTAACTACTTGAGCTGGAACAGAAATCGCAACGTTTTTTCCGTTTACTTTCGTCGTAGTCGAACCGATTTTTAGCCAAACGGTCGTATTTCCTTTTTTGGCATCAATTGTTTTTGAAGCTTGATTCCAGTTAACTGTTGCGCCTAATGCTTCGAAAATTCCGCGCAATGGCACTAATGTTGAACCATTTTTAATAATAGCCTTACTACTATAAGATTGTTTTGACCCATTTAAATAGATCGTAATATTACTAGCAGCACTTGATTGATCAACATTCACAAATGAAATTGTCGATATCAACAATAGAGCTGCAATAAAACATTTAAAAAACTTCATTATATACCTCCAAAAATTTTTGCAACTCTATCATTATGCAGTTATACTATACAGACTTCAATGGAAATGTTATTCCAATATATCATTATCATCTCTTGTACGCACACTATATTCCAATATATCATTGAAATTATTAAGAAAATCACATACGATTTAACCACTATGAATAATATTATTGAAGACTTTGTTTTAAACGAAGTTATTAAAGGAGCTCACCTATTTATGAACATTTACACGACAGCGTGCACAACTGAATATTTGGACGCACTTCAATCCATCAGCAAAGAAACATTTTATGAAACATTTAAAGATCAAAACTCCGAACAAAATATGGAGTCTTATTTAGCTACGGCATTTTCAGAAGAGAAGCTAACAGACGAGCTTTCAAATCCACATTCTACATTTTATTTACTCTATGTAGATGAGAAGCTGGCTGGATATTTAAAACTGAATACGGATGATGCACAATCTGAAAATATGGGGAACGAAGCTTTAGAAATTGAACGAATTTATGTACTTGGTTCATTTCAAAAGATGGGCTTAGGTAAAATTTTAATGGATCATGCACTCAACATTGCAACACAGCTGCATAAAAATAAAGTATGGCTTGGTGTCTGGGAAAAAAACGTGAATGCTATTGCCTTTTATGAAAAATCCGGCTTTGTTAAAACGGGCTCTCACTCCTTTATTATGGGCGATGAAGAGCAACGTGATTTTATTATGATGAAGACTCTATAATCATTTTCCGGGAGGATTGTTCGTATGTATATACCAAAGCAGTTCAATCTAATAGATGAGAAATTGATTTGTGAAATAATTGATGAATATAGCTTTGCCACTCTTATTTCTCAGCATGATGGTGCTCCATTTGCAACGCACCTACCCCTGTATTTAAGTGATGATCACGTCTACCTTTACGGTCATTTTGCACGTCCGAATCCACAGTGGAAGGACATTAATAACCAAACCGTACTCGCTATCTTCCATGGTCCACATTGCTATATTTCTCCTTCTTGGTATGAAACACAGGATGCCGTTCCTACGTGGAATTATGTGACGGTACATATTACGGGTGAAATAGAATTAATCGATGATGAAACGGAATTAAGTGCATCGCTAAATACATTAATTTCAAAATACGAATCCCCTTCTAGCAGTTATTCTGTAGAGGAAGTCGATTCAAATTATCTTTCAAATTTAAATAAAGGTGTCCAAGGCTTTAAATTAAGGATCAAACAAATCGAGGCTAAGGCCAAACTAAGTCAAAACCACTCTACCGAACGACAAATCTCTGTAATTGAACATCTTGAAAAACGTGGAAATAAAGATGACATAGAAATTGCAAAGCTTATGAGAAACAATCTATAACCGTTAACTGTTTATATACAATTGACCAAGGACATAATGGAAAATAAAAAGGCGTGAAATTTTG
>JAZUES010000316.1:0-10387 GCA_045640265.1 Solibacillus sp. | reverse complement strand
TGGCTCAGCATGTACAGCAGGCTCTATTGATCCTTCTCATGTGTTAGTAGCAATGTTCGGTGCACAGGCGCCAGAACTTCGTAGTTCCATTCGCTTCAGTTTTGGGGTAGGATTATCAGATGAGTTAGTTCGTGAGGCAGGAAAACGTACAGCAGAAATTGTTAAACGACTAACGTAAGTAACTTTGGGGTGTGAAGTGAAACATCTCAAAAAGAAGTTATGACCTCTGACGCACTTATGCCGAGGTATAGTGACTATATTAAAGTAAAGACTTCGCGCCTTTTACGCGATTTGTCTAAGAAAAGGTGAATTGTAAATGGTAGAAACAAGAGATCCATCACAAACCCGAGTAGTAGTCGGTATGAGTGGTGGGGTAGACGCATCAGTAGCAGCATATTTATTAAAACAACAAGGCTACGATGTTATCGGTATTTTTATGAAAAACTGGGATGATACGGACGAATTTGGCGTATGTACAGCAACAGAGGATTATGAAGACGTAATCTCTGTTTGTAACCATATCGGCATTCCGTACTACGCAGTCAACTTCGAAAAACAATACTGGGATAAAGTATTTACGTACTTCTTAGAAGAATACAAAGCAGGTCGTACACCAAACCCAGATGTTATGTGTAACAAAGAAATTAAATTTAAAGCATTCCTTGAGCATGCGTTAGCACTTGGCGCAGATTATTTAGCAACAGGTCACTATGCACGTGTGGCTCGTGATGAAAATGGCGTTCATATGCTACGTGGTATTGATAGCAATAAAGACCAAACATACTTTTTAAACCAATTAACACAGGGCCAGCTTGAAAAAGTCATGTTCCCAATTGGGGATTTACCAAAACCCGAAGTACGTAGAATTGCAGAAGAAGCAGGTCTTTCCACAGCGAAGAAAAAAGACTCAACAGGCATTTGCTTCATCGGTGAACGTAACTTTAAAGAATTCTTAAGCCAATACTTACCAGCACAACCTGGCAATATGGAAACATTTGAAGGCGAAGTAAAAGGTAAACATGACGGATTAATGTATTACACATTAGGTCAACGCCATGGCTTAGGCATCGGTGGCGATGGTGAACCTTGGTTTGTTATCGGAAAAGATTTAGAACGTAATGTTTTATATGTGGGTCAAGGCTTCCATCATGATGCATTATATTCAGAAGCTTTATCAGCAATAAAAATGAGTTTTACAATGAAAGAACCAAAAACAGGTACATTTAGCTGTACAGCAAAATTCCGTTATCGCCAAGAGGATTCTCCCGTAACGGTTACGATGCGTGAAGATGGATCGGCATTCATCGAATTTGCTGAACCTGTAAGAGCGATTACTCCAGGACAAGCTGTCGTGTTATATGATGGTGAAGAATGTCTAGGTGGCGGTACAATTGATGAAGTATTTAAAAATAGCAAAAAATTAACGTATGTAGGTTAATAATCGATAGGCGTTCATTTAAACGTGAACGTCTATACGTTTGTTTAGAGGTGAAACGATGGATACAAATTATAACGAAATGGGCATTAAAGCCTTCCAAGAAAAACGCTACGAAGATGCAGCACAAGCATTTACACAAGCAATTGAAACAAATCCTGAAGAGGCTGTAGGTTATGTGAATTTTGGTACATTACTTGCGGCAATGGGAGACACTGAGCGTGCAGAACGCTTCTTCCAAAAAGCCATTATAGTAGATGAAAAAGCAGCAACAGCTTATTACGGTTTAGCGAATCTTTATTATGAAGCAGATCGTTTCACAGAGGCTGCAAAATTATATCAAAAAGCAATCGACCATGGCATTGAAGGCGCGGATGCATACTATATGTTAGCAAAATGCTTTGAACGTGAAGAACAATACAAATTAGCTTTACCATTTATGCAACGCGCGGCAGAAATTGCACCAAAAGATATTCAAATTCGTTTAGCTTATGGGATTTTATTATGCACATTAGAAATGTTTGAATTTGCGAAACCCGAGCTTGAATTTGTCATCGAAGAAGATTGGAACAACGCAGATGCCCATTACAATTTAGGTGTACTTTATGCGGTTTCAACGCAAGATACAGACAAAGCAAAATATCACTTGAAACAAGCGTATACATTGCAACCAGAATTTGACCAAGCAAAATATATTTACGATATGATTTGTCAACGATCAAATTAATGGGAAATGAGACCTTATACTTCCGACAAGTATAAGGTCTTTTATTTGTTACAAGTCAAAAAGAATAATATAAATCCGTTTAAAATAGTTTGAAAATTCTGTTTTGAAAAGTTACAATAAGTACGAGAGAAAGGCAATGATGAAAAAGAGTAGTAAAGTGTCGTTTTTTAGAGAGCTAACGGTTGGTGGAAGTTAGTAAACAAGCTTTATGAATGGGTTTTCTAGCCGCGCAGAGGAAATGTTGCGCCGTAGCACTCACGTTACGAGTATTGAGTGGACTAATTTTTTTTAGTCAATAAAGGTGGCACCACGGCACTTTCGTCCTTTACATACGAAAGGGCCTTTTTGTGTTTTTAAAGACGAGCTGAGGAGAGATAAGTATGAAAGTTGAGACAAAAGATTATGTAATGAAGCAAGTCAATGGCGATACATTAACGCCTATTTCCATTTTTCTTGCATTACAAGGGGAAAACAAGATCCTGTTTGAATCGAACGCAAAATTTAAACAAAGTGGTCGATATTCATTTATCGCCTGTAATCCGATTGCGGAATTAAAGGGTGGACAGGATGAAAGTGAATTTTCAAAGCAAGACCAAAAAGTACAACAAATTCAAAAGCCTGTATTACAAGTTTTAAAGCAAGTACTCCCAATTCGAAATGAAAAATACCCTTTTGCCTTTTTTGGTGGGGCGATTGGTTATTTTGGCTATGAAACGGCCTATCACTTTGAAAAAATTGGTGAAGTTATAAATGACGTTTATGATATGCCAGATGTCCATGTGTTTTTTTATGATACGTTTATCGTTGTTGATCATTTATTGCAAGAAATATCGATTGTGGCAATTGATTTATTTCAGGATGGTCGTAGTGTAGAAAAGATGGAACAACAGGTGGATACACTTGAACAAATGCTGAAAAACAAGCTATCACAGTATCCATCGCAGAAAGTGGATGTAGAATTTTCACCGACGATTGAAAAGAATCAATTTATTGAAATGGTGGAGACAGCAAAAGATCATATTCGTCGCGGAGATATTTTTCAAATTGTTTTATCCCAAACATTTGAAGCATCATTTGAAGGAAATCCTTTTCAGCTATATAGAAAATTACGTACGTCAAATGCCTCACCTTATATGTATTATCTAGATTTTGGAGATTACACAATTCTAGGTACCTCACCGGAAAGCTTAGTGAAAGTGCAGGACGGAATCGTAACAACGAACCCTATTGCTGGTACGAAACCACGTGGTCAGTCTAGTGAAGAAGATGAAGCAATTGCCAAAAAACTATTGCAAGATGAAAAAGAAATAGCTGAACATAAAATGTTAGTTGATTTAGGAAGAAATGATGTAGGGCGTGTAGCTCAAATTGGAACGGTTGAAGTAACAAAGTATATGGAAATTGAACGCTATAAATTTGTTATGCACATCGTATCAGAGGTAAAAGCAAAATTACGTGAAGATGCCCATTTAGTCGATGTACTCGCATCTAGTTTACCTGCAGGAACGGTATCGGGTGCGCCAAAAATTCGAGCGATGCAACTAATCAATGAGTTAGAAAAACGTAAACGCGGAGTTTATGCGGGAGCTGTTGGCTATTTATCAACGACGGGAAATATGGATTTAGCGTTGGCGATTCGCACGATGGTGGTCAAGGATAGAAAAGCTTATGTGCAAGCAGGGGCAGGTATTGTTTATGATTCACTTCCAGAGATGGAATACGAGGAAACCCTAAATAAAGCGAAAGCATTATTGGAGGTGCGCGTATGATTTTACTTATCGATAACTATGATTCATTCACATACAATTTGTATCATCAAATCGCGAGCTGCGGGCAAAAGGTGCACATTGTACGAAATGATGCCATAACGGTCAAAGATATTCGGAAACTAAATCCAAAGGCAATTATTATTTCCCCAGGACCAGGTGAACCGCATGAAGCTGGAGTTGTGCTTGAAATGATTCGTACTTTATATAAGGAATATCCGATTTTAGGTATTTGCCTAGGACATCAAGCAATTGGGGAAGCATTCGGTGCGAACATAAGTCGTGCAAACCATATTATGCATGGAAAGACAAGTTTACTAACCTATAAAAAGAAAGGTCTTTTTTCTGAGTTTGATTGTGAAATGGAAGTTATGCGCTATCATTCTCTCGTAATTAAAAAAGAAACGTTACATGAAGATTTAGAAGTGATTGCAATATCCGAAGATGACGGTGAAATCATGGCGATTCAACATAAAACGTATCCACTGTTCGGTCTTCAATTCCATCCCGAATCAATCGGAACAAAAACAGGAACTGAAATAATCCAATCGTTTTTACAGAAAATCGAGGTACAAGTATGATTCCAAAGGATAAATTTGATGTAACTGCAGTCGAACAGTTAGCTCATATGGAAACAGCACAAATCATTCCATTGTTACCACAAATGCTCGAATGGATTCAAGATATGAATTGGCCAGTCGCAGAACCAATGGTGGAGGTATTACTACAATATCCAACTGAACTAACATCACTTGTAGAGCAAGTATTACTCGGGGATGATGATATGTGGATTTATTGGTGCTTACAAAAAATCGTACCGAGATTGCCATTTTTCTCAAAGTTGGCATTAATGGAATCTGTCGAACGAATTGCCACACTAACCGTAACATCTTCTAATGAACATAATGTAGAAGCTGCCAAAAAAGCATTATTAAGTTTTGAACCGTAAATAAGTCGCCTAATCAATTAACGGTTAGGCGCTTTTATTATGTAAAAAATTTTTAAATAATGCGTCCAATTGAACATTTCTTCCGTCTATATGGTTGAAAGGAGGTTATCGAGTGGAAATTGAACAATTAATTGATACATATAGCGATTATTTATATCGCATTGCTTATATTTACACAAAAGATCGAACGGCTGCTGAAGAAGTGGTGCAAGATGTATTTTTAATTTATTATCGCAAGTCACATCAGTTTCAGGGAAACGCGACATTAAAAACATACTTAGTAAAAATGACAATCAATCGAAGCTATGATTATTTACGTAGCTGGAAAAATAAAAAGCATATAGTTTTAGAAATGATCAAAGGGAGTGCAAAGGGTGTTGAACAACTTTATGTAGAAAAAGAACTGCGCGGCGAAATAACAGCTGCGGTGCTCACCCTTCCAATAAAAGATCGTGAAGTGTTGCTACTTTATTATTATGAGGAAATGACTTTGGCAGAAATTGCAGAGTTATTAGAGCTTGCTGTTTCAACAGTAAAATCAAGATTACAACGTGCACGTGAAAAATTAAAACCAAAGCTACAAATGGAGGTGACGTTTGATGAATAAGGAAAAGTGGCAGCGGGAACTAAATCAAATGCAGTTGAGTGAAATTCAAAAACAGCGTATGAAGCAACAAGTGATAGCTACAAAACAAATGAAAAAGGTTGATTGGACATATCGAATAACTGTACCTACATTTATCGTATTAGCCCTATTTTGTATGTATTTATTTTTAGGTGAACAAATGAATACAAAGCTTATTCATCAAGCAACTGCTCCGCAAAATTTAGAAATGGATCATAGTGATTATTTCAGAAACTTAGAAGTACATTTTGGAATAACCTTTTGTTTATTGATTGCTAATATCAATTTAGGCTATTTTGTATTCATGGAAACGAAAAGATGGCAGCAGCCTCGAATCATGTCATTACGTAAAATTTTGAAGAGAACGCAAAAAGGAAGTTATGTTTTGCTCCCTATATTTATTTTAATTGTGTTGAACTTTCTTTTGCTAACAAATGTATTATCTGTTGCCGTTTTGAAATGGTGTATTGTTGCACTTCTAATTTTGTTGCATTTTTTCATTATATTATTTATAACACGTCATTCAAAGATGACAATCGCTTGTCCACATTGTCAGCATCAGTTTTCAAAAAAGGAAAGAAGAAAGCTCATGAATACAATACTAAAACCAATGCAGTGTCCGAATTGCAAGCAGGTAGTATATTATACAAAAAAATCACGTAAGCTCTCTGGTATGACTAATATCATTAATCTCGTTATGCTGTTCATTATTGCAAATGTAGGACTTCCTTTTTTATATACATTCATTTGTATCGCGGTGTACGGCATTTTAGGCATCCGAAAATTATTGCCGTTATTAACGGAGCTAGAGGAGAAAGAAGAGTTTTTATGGTAGCAAAAAAGCAGCTCGAAGAAATTCTCTTGTGCTGCTTTTTGCAATGAATTGGAATTACTGCGCTGTCATACCGCCATCAATAACAAATTCAGAACCTGTTGAGTAGCTTGAATCATCAGAAGCTAAGAATAATACCATTTTTGAAACTTCTTCAGGTTGTGCCACACGTTTTAATGGAATGTGTTTTGCAAATGCTTCAACTGCATCTTTTGTATCTTCTTGCATAACCATTGGTGTTGCGATAACACCTGGGTGTACAGAGTTTACACGAATACCCATTGGTGCTAGGTTCATCGCTGCAGCTTTTGTCATACCACGAACGGCGAATTTAGTATCTGTGTAACCAACTGCACCAGCAACTAATCCATTCATCGAAGAAATGTTGACGATTGAACCGCCACCAGTTTTCATCATAGATCCGGCAACTGTTTTCATTCCTAAGAATACTGAAACTTGGTTAATGTCAACAATACGACGATATTCTTCTAACGTTATATCTAACATGTTTTTAGCCATTGTAATACCAGCATTGTTAACTAATACATTTACTGGACCAAATTTTTCTTCGGCTGTAGCTAAAACAGTAGTCCAATCTTCTTCTTTTGCTACGTTTTGCTTTACGAATACGGCATTTGCACCTAACTCATTTGCTAAAGCTTGACCTTTTTCTTCGTTTAAATCTGTTAATACCACTTTTGCACCTTCTGCTATGAAAAGACGAGCATGTGCAGCACCCATTCCTTGTGCAGCACCTGTAATAATCGCGACTTTATTTTCTAAACGACCCATTTAAAACACTCCTTAGTGGTTGTAATAAATTTATATATATATCTGTTGAATCTATATATATTAAATATAGTATAGACGTAAACTATTTATTTAACACCTATTAACTATTACAAACTTGTGAAATATTAAAGTAGTTTTGAAATATCATTCTCTGCATTTAATGGATTGTCTTTTGGCGCATAACGTTTTACGACATTGCCATCACGATCAACTAAAAACTTTGTAAAGTTCCATTTTACTGATTGACCAAACAAACCTTTTGCTTCGGAAGTCAGGTGTTGGAATAAAGGATGTGCTTGTGAACCGTTCACTTTAATCATTTCGTGCATCGGAAATGTTACACCGTAATCTAAACGACAAAACTCCGCGGCATCTGCGCCAGAATCTAATTCTTGTTTAAACTGGTCAGAGGGGAAGCCGAGTACAACAAAGCCCTGTTCTTTATATTTTTCATATAGCTCTTCTAATTGTGTAAATTGTTTTGTAAAGCCACATTTACTGGCAGTATTAACGATCATCATAACATTGCCTTTATAACGATTTAAGTCATATTGTTCACCTTTTTCAGTCTTGACAGGGATTTCGTAAATATTCATAAAAACTCCTCCGTTCTATTACTGTTGTTATCGTGTTCCTACTCATCGTACAAAAAATAGTTTGTACTGTAAAATAAATCTCCTTCTTAAAAAGTAGAGAAAATTTAATAAATCTTGTCAAAACCATGTCAGCGTAAGGGGAAAATTATAAGCCACATGACAGTTGTCACTATTGTGGAATAGTGTTAACGCTTACATTTTGGGTAGATAGAAAAACTGAAATAGAGGAGTTAATTTTATAATGGGGAAAAAGATTGCATGGGTTACAGATACAGCAGCATTTTTAGCAGAAGATTTTATTAAAGAACATAATATCCATGTGCTTGCATTAAACATTGTTTTTGAAGAAGGTGCCCTACGTGAAACAATCGATATGACGCATGACGAATTTTACGATAAATTAAAGAATTCCAAAATACATCCAAAAACATCTCAGCCAACTTTTGGTGAACATGTTGCATTATATGAGAAACTAAAAAATGAAGGTTATGATACAGCAATCGCCATTCATACATCTGAGCAACTGTCAGGTACGGTTTTAAGTGCACCAATGGCAGCAGCCCAAGCAGGTTTTCAAAACTATGTCATTGACGCAAAAATTGGATCCTACCCGATGCAGGTAATGCTCGAATTAGGATTAAAGTTAGAAAAAGAAGGGCTTACGCCAGAACAAATCGTGCAAGAAATCGAAGCGATTCGTGGAAATGCAGAGTTAGCGTTCATTCCAGCAAGTTTAGAACAATTAAATAAAAGTGGTCGCGTATCAGGTACAGCGATGTTTTTAAGTAATCTTCTTAATATTAAATTAGTGATTGAATACAATAAAGAAGGCGGCGTTGAAGTTGCGCAGAAAGTTCGTGCCGATAAGCGTGCGAAAAATGCTGTCATTGAGAAATTACAACAGGCGATGGCAAAATCACCCGTACAAGAAGTAGCCATCATTAATTGTAATAATGAAGCAGGTGCGAATGAATGGAAAAAGGAACTACAAAAGCAGTTTCCTAAAATTATATTTAAACCAACGCCATTATCAGCATGTGTTGGTGTTCATGCCGGTGAGGGAACATTAGGTTTAACTTGGGTTCGAAAGTAAAAATAAAGCAGGGCATCCCCAACTTGGGTGCACCTGCTTATTTTTATGCGTGCACGTTAATTTCATGTAGATGTTTAGTGCGTTGAATGAAATGAATCACTGCAGCCAAGCTAAAAGTGGCGACTAATGCTGATGTAATGTAAAGGACAATACCACCCCAACCAAAGTGAGACCAAAATACACCACCTACTGTACCGCTAATACTTGATCCCATATAATAGGCAAATAAATAGAGCGATGACGCTTGGGCTTTATCCTTTTTTGCAAGGCGACTTACCCAGCCACTTGCGATAGAATGGGAGCCGAAAAAACCGAAAGTGAAAATGACTAGCCCAATGATTTTAATGGATAAATGAGCAGGAGTTGTTAATAGAACACCACAAATCATAATGACAATGCCGATGTATAGTACACGTTGCCGACCAAATTTATCTGATAAACTACCAAACCAAGCCGAGCTCCACGATCCAACTAAATAGACAATAAAAATCCAACCGACAAGCGCAGTATTTAAATTATATGGAGGCTCTACTAATTTGAAACCAATATAGTTGTACATTGTCACAAAGCTTCCCATTAACGTAAACCCAATCCCAAATAAGCAAAGAAGCTGTGTATTTTTTAAATGTGCCATTAATGAACGAGTAAGCGGCTTCCATTGTAAAGGGCGCGGGTTGAAATGTTTCGATTCTGGTAAAGCCCATACAAAGTAGCAGCAAATAATTAGGCTAAGTAATCCAAGTGCGATCATGCCTATTTGCCAATTAAAGTAGTGCGTCATCGATCCCATAATAATGCGTCCGGATAACCCACCAATAGCATTTCCACTTATATAAAGACCCATCGCAGCACCAAGACTTGTTGGCTCCATTTCTTCACCTAAATAAGCCATTGCAATTGCAGGAACTCCCGCAAATACAAAGCCCTGCACGATACGGAGTAATAACAAAACTTCAAATGTTGGGGAAAACGCCAAAACAAGCGTTAATGCTGAAGCTGCGAAAATAGAGAACGTCATTAACTTTTTACGTCCCCATGCTTCAGATAAAGAACCAAATAACAGTAAACTAAATGCAAGCACTCCTGTTGCTACAGACAAAGAAAGACTAGCGATTGCAGGAGAAACACCGTAATCCTTCGCAAATTGTGGCAATAATGGTTGCGTAATGTAGAGATTGGCAAATGTGATAAAGCCAGCTGCGAATAATGCTAAATTAGTTAACGTAAATGCTTTCGTTCCTTTTTGTATGTAATTCATAGAAAAAACCCTTTCAATAACAAAATCATGATAAAAGTTTTGAATGCTATATTTCTCCTATTATATTAGACATGTCAAAATAAAGATAATTCATTCTAATTATGTTCTTTATAAATAAAAGTAATAAGGCAAAATGAAAAAGAGCGATAGCATGTACACGCTTCGCTCTTTCATCGCTATTCTTTGACTTTTTTGCCTGTTAAAACGTTTGCGATTTGTTCAACGGTCATATCGGAACGTAAATCGAATGCTCCTTTTTGGATGGAGCGCGCATATTCAGGCTTTGATAAAAATAACTCAAGCTCACGGCCATT
>JAZUES010000315.1:0-2281 GCA_045640265.1 Solibacillus sp. | reverse complement strand
ATTTTGTCATTTGGTAAATCAATTTCCTTCGCACGTACTCGTGAACCACTTGCAATATTAATACGTGATAGATCAACATAAATTTCTTCATCGTTAGGTTTGACAGTAATCCAAGATGGGAAATTCACTGAATCCTCCATTAGCTTTAATACGGCTTTTGGTTGAATATTTATTTTCCCAACGTGTACTGCTTCTTGTTCTAAAATAATATTCCCATCACTTACAACGGGTTCAAAATCCATCTGAATCGGTACATCCACATTAAATACCGTTAATGTACTGTACAAATAAATTTTATCTTCAACAGCTAGCTCCACCGGTAATGAAGAATCATTCAGCGCTGCACTTAAGTATTGTTTAGCTATTGATTCAAATTCCTTAGCAGTTGTCTCTACTGACAACACATTTCCTTCAAGCGGTATCGGATCACTAATACTTACTTGCTTTACATCAGCTGTTGCGAAATAGGCAACTGACACAATTACAATGAGTAGCGCCCCTGCCAATACTAAAAAGGCTACTTTCCACTTATTCATGTTTCCACTCCTCAATTCCGATTAAACCATCTGACATCTGTTCGATATTACATGACTGCATCGTTTCTATTATGCGTTTTGTCATGCGCTCATAACCTGTGCTATTCGGATGAAAGAAGTCTACATGATATACCATATCCTCATTTGATGTAAATAAATCCTCAACCGGTACAAAGCATGCATTACCCTCAGTCGCAGCTAACTTTTCAATTTCTGCATTCCATTCCGAAATAATTGGTTCAAATGGTGTTACTTCATCGACAATGATTGAAAACGGATTATAAAAACCAATAACAATTATCGGTACATCTGGATTACGTAATCGAATTTCTTTTAAAATTTCATCATAACGGGTTATAAATTTCGGTAGTTCTTTATCGAACAGTTTTTTATCTAGTGAAAATAAATTTTTCTTCACAATTTTCATCACATCATTACCACCAAGTGTCATTGTAATGAGATTTGCCTCTTCAAGCTCTTCATCGTAATGTCCTTTTTGTAATAATGCTAAAAGCTGATCACTGCGGCGTCCATTTTTGCCACGATTATCAAGCTCTACAGTTTTAATCATTGGCCATTTTTCCAGTTGCTCTTGCAAACGAATTGTATATCCATAACTTTTTAGTTCATCACCGACACCGCGTGTTAACGAGTCACCTAGTGCTAAATAGTAGATATCCTGCGCATTTGTATCTTTACGAGAAGACCAGTTAAGGTTAAACACATCACTTAAAACATCTAAGAAACCTTCAGATACTTTTTCCTCAGATTTGTTTTCTGTTTCCGGATATACTTCAGGTTGCGCTTTATTTTCTTCGGATGCATTATTTTCTTGTTTCTCATCTTTTTGCGGGTCAATTGTAACTGAACACCCAGCTAAAGTGATTACTAAAATTATACTTAGTAAGTATCGCCACCACATACAATATCCCCTTCATTTCCTTATTATTCTATTATAAGATATTTGAAGGCATTTGCGATATAGAACGACTTCAATTTTACTAATTATTGGTACACTTTTGTAAAAAAAGAAACCATGCAACGAATGTTTGATTCGTCCCATGGTTTATCTTTGAAAATTACTCTGTGTAATACATAAAACCAATAGCACCTTCACCAGTATGTGTACTAATAATTGGTGATGTAAAGGCAATTTCAACTTCATCATTATATCCAGCCGCTTTTAATTGCTCGATTAATGGGTTTACTAATGTATCCATTGAATTGGCATGGGAAATACCAACTGATTTTACTGTCTTACCGGCAGTATCTTTTAAAAACTCTCCCATTAAAAACTTAATAATTTGTTTGTAACTACGTGGCTTTGCACAAATTGTTACTTCACCGATGTCCAAGTGTCCAATTGGTTTAATGTTTAGTAATGAGCTGACAACAGCTTTCCCTTTACCTATGCGTCCACCTTTTACCATGTTCTCTAATGTATCTAATACAACGAAAAGACGTGTATTTTCACGTACTTTGTTAACACCTGCTACGATTTCCTCAACAGTAGCACCAGCATCGCGTAAACGAATGGCTTCTCGTAATTGGAATGCTAATCCAAAAGCAATATAACGTGAGACAATAACTGTTACATCAGATTTTGACATTTCCGCAGCTTGGCTAGCAGATTGAGATGTTCCACTCATACTACCCGTCATATGTATCGAAATTACCTGAGAACCGTCTTTACCTAACTCGTCATATACTTCTTTAAAGACACCTGGAGCTGGTTGTGAACTTTT
>JAZUES010000314.1:0-2439 GCA_045640265.1 Solibacillus sp. | reverse complement strand
TTGCTTCCAGTCATTGAAATTAAAGGTCCAAGAAATAATGTTTGATAAAGTTGAGACTCGGAACCTCCTACGTGAACAAAATTTCCATTTGGCTTTAGTATACGTTTATAAGCTGAAATGGAATTAGAACCATTCACGCCAAGAACCAAATCATAACATTCTTTTTGTTGTGAAAAATCCTCTTTTATATAATCGATGATACGGTAGGCTCCTATCGAACGCACTATTTCTACATTTCTTGTACTACATACGCCCGTTACTTCAGCACCGAATGATTTAGCAATTTGTACCGCAAAAGTTCCAACGCCTCCAGATGCTCCATAGATTAAAACTTTATGCCCCGATTTAATTTTGCCTTTATCACGTAGTCCCTGTAAGGCAGTCACCCCCGCCATAGGAGTCGCAGCAGCTTCATCAAAGGAGATATTGTTTGGCTTTAAGGCTAAAGCATATTCGGGGGCCGTTACATATTCAGCAAAACCACCCCAGCCACAACCAGATAGGTCACCAAATACTTCATCACCTACTTTATATAGCTTAACGTTTTCCCCAACAGCTTCAACTGTACCAGCTATGTCACCTCCAGGAATTGAGTATTTTGGTTTCGTTTGTCCGAAGGCAAATCGAGCTAAGAAGGGTTTGCCTTTCAAAAGAACTAAGTTGCCAAAGTTTAAAGATGCTGAATGAACCTTTACCAATACTTGATTCTCGGTAGGGAAAGGTTTTTTTATCTCCTTTAATTTAAGTACATCGGGTGAACCATATTTATCACAAACTATCGCTTTCATAAAAACTCCCTCCAAATCAGTCTCTTTAGTAATTAAATAATAACAAGGCGATAAATACCGTTCATTGACTTAAGTTAATTTGCAAAGGATTTTATAAATTTTTTCAAAGAATAGGGGGGATTTGGGTCATAAGAGGTGAGATGATTACGACATGAGGAGGGCATAAATTTTAAAAATTACTTTTTCTAATTCGCTTTTTTATTCTACTTAATGATTCAGGAGTAATCCCAAGATAACTAGCCAATTGATGTTGTGGTACACGGTCAATTAACTGGGGGCGTTGCCTTAAAACGGTTTTATATCGTTCTTCTGGAGAAGAGCTGATAAATTCACCTAATTGATCTTGCATTTCACCAAGGTTTATTTCCAACATTTTTCGTATCATCATTTCAAGTTGTGGGTATTTGTTAAACATTGTATTTTCAGAAGTAACATCACCAACAACTAATATACAATCCTCGACACTGACTAATGAATACTTTGACAGCTCACCATGAGTCTTTTCGTTGATAATTGGTATAGCTTGTTCTTCAGTAAAAAAATTTGATGTTACCTCTTTACCTGATTCATCTATAAAAAACTGCCTAACACACCCCATTAATACGAAATAACATTTAATGGTGGAAAAGTCTCCTTGTCTAAGAAGGTATTTTCCTTTTTTATATTCCTCAATCTGTAAACTTTCGGAAATTGCCTGCTGTTCATCTTCGCTCATTGAAGTAAAATCAGACATATATTTTTTGAGTATATCAATCATATATTTTCTCCCTTTCTAATTGAGGCAATTTAAATGCTTCTTTTCCCATTCAACTGACGGGGTCCTTTAGTGAAGAAAGGATTTATAAAGCATACGGAAATTTACCCAATAACATTCCAAGATAAAAAATTAGAAATACTAAAAAAGGCTAGGTTCTGCTTTGGTAGGACCTAGCCAATCACTTAAACCCACCAGCACCTCATGTGTTGCCGCATACACTCCACTCATTGTGAAGCGGTTGCTTGGTTGGAGTTAGTATAGAAAGTACAATAAAAAAGCTGTGTCAAAAATCCACGTTGTAGGGGATTTTAGCACAGCCTTTTTGCGGTAAGAAACTAAATTTTATTATTTAGAAAAACGAATAATTTGTTCGAATGGTAAGCGTGATGAATTACGTGCTGGTACTGCAGCTTTTCCGATAGCAATTAAAACCATCGGCAATTCGTTTGCAGGAAGCTCGTATTTTTTAGCGAAAGCTACTTTATCAAAGCCACCCATTATTACTGTTTCATAGCCCATGTCTTTCGCTAAAAGTACGATTTGCATAGAAATTAAACCGACATCTAAATGTGCAATGTTTGTGCGTTCAATTTCAGAAAAATTACTATATGTAGATTCAGAATTTGAAATCATCATATCAGCAATATCACGTGGCATATAGCCTAGTTCAACATTTAAATCATTAATTTGTTTCGCGTTTTTATACATTTCATTGTCGCCTAAAACAGCAATAATCGCTGATGATGTTTCAATTTGTGCTTGATTAAAACCAGCAATACGCAATTCTTTCTTTTGTTCTTGATCATCGATAACAAGAAAGCGCCAAGGTTGTAAGTTACTTGATGATGGAGCTGATGTTGCTTGCTCTAGGATATGTTGGATTGTTTCGCGAGG
>JAZUES010000313.1:0-2530 GCA_045640265.1 Solibacillus sp. | reverse complement strand
ATGCCATCTGGGGATATTCAATTCAATGTGAAAAACTTTACTTTCCCAGGGGATGCGGAGCCTTCATTACGTGATGTTCAATTTGAACTAAAGCGCGGAGAAACGCTTGGTATTGTCGGGAAAACGGGCGCAGGGAAAACGGCAATTTTAAAACTGTTTCTGCGTGAATTTGAAGGGTATGAGGGTGCTATCCAATTTGGTGCGCATAACATTAATGATTACCAAAAAGTAAAGCTACGTGAAGCGATTGGCTATGTGCCACAAGATCATTTCCTATTCTCAGCAAGTCTATTTTCAAATATCGCGTTTGCCAATCCAGAAGCGACAATTGATGAAGTACGTGCCGCAGCAAAATTAGCAAATATTGATGAAGATATTCTGAGTTTCACAGATGGCTATAAAACGCTTGTTGGCGAACGTGGTGTATCGCTATCAGGAGGTCAAAAACAACGTATTTCGATTGCCCGTGCACTATTAATGAAGCCGGAGCTACTCATTTTAGACGATTCGTTATCAGCAGTTGATGCACGTACCGAAGAAGCGATTTTACATGCCCTTAAAGAAGAACGAAAAGATGCGACAACAATTATTACCTCGCATCGTTTAAGTGCGATTCAGCAAGCGCATGTCATCATCGTGGTCGATAATGGAACGATACTTGAAAAAGGGACACATGACGAGTTAATGGCACTAGAAGGCAGCTATTATGAAATGTACCAATTACAGCAACTAGAGCAGTTAGTTGAGCAAGGAGGCGATGAACGTGGCAAATGAAACGATCTCAAGTAAAGAACAGCACATCGTTTTAAAGCGATTATTTACATATTTAAAGCCGCATAAAAAGCTGTTGTTAATCGCGTTATTTTTCCTTGTGTTGACGGTAATTGGGGACATTATTGGACCGTATTTAATTAAAATTTACATCGATGATCATTTAATGATTGGTAGTTTTGATATGAAGCCTGTGCTCATATTGGTAATTAGTTATTTTACGATTCAAGTGTTAAATGTGGTTATCACGTATTATCAAAACTTGAAATTCCAGGAGCTGGCGTTAAAGGTCATTCAGCAGTTACGAATTGATGTCTTTTCAAAGATTCATAAGCTCGGTATGCGCTATTTTGATCAAGTGCCAGCAGGTTCGATCGTATCGCGTGCAACAAATGATACAGAAGCGATTAAAGATATGTTCGTTTCGGTGTTAATCAGCTTTGTGCAAGCATTATTTTTAATCATCGGTGTGTATATTGCGATGTTCTTCCTAAATGTGAAACTCGCCCTGATGATGCTGCTATTATTGCCAGTCATTATTTATATTATTTGGCTTTACAGAAAAATGAGTGCCGTAGTTTACATGCGTATGCGTGAAAAGCTAGGGGAACTCAATGCACGTCTATCTGAAACATTATCAGGTATGAGCATCGTACAAGTATTCCGCCAAGAAAAACGCTTCAATGACGACTTTGACAACATTAATGATGAACATTTTGAAGCGATGATGGCGAATACGAAAATGAATAGCTTACTCCTTCGCCCAATTATTGATTTAGTGTATTTTACGGCGGTTGTTATTTTGCTATTTTACTTTGGCTGGGCTTCATTTGACACAGCAGTGGAAGTAGGGGTTGTGTATGCGTTCGTTACGTATATGAACCGTTTCTTTGACCCAATCAATCAAATGATGGAGCGTTTAGCCTTGTTCCAACAAGCAATTGTTGCAGCTTCTCGCGTATTTGCATTAATGGACAATGAAGAACTTGAACCAAATCAAAAAGGTCAGCAATTATCTGTTACGGACGGCCGCATTGAATTTAAAGATGTGTCGTTTAGCTATGACGGCAAACAAGATGTATTGAAAAATATCTCATTTACCGTGAATCCAGGTGAAACGGTGGCACTTGTTGGGCATACAGGTAGTGGGAAAAGTTCCATTATTAATTTACTCATGCGTTTTTATGAATTTGAACGTGGGGAAATTCTTGTCGATGGTCATTCGATTAAACAGTATTCACAACAAGAATTGCGCGATAAAATGGGCTTAGTTTTACAGGATCCATTCCTGTTCTACGGGACAATCGATTCGAATATCCGTCTTCATAATGAAAGCATGAGCTTAAAAGATGTGAAGGAAGCGGCAGAATTCGTGCAGGCCAATGAATTCATTGAAGCGTTACCAGACGGTTATCAAAATCGTGTCACAGAGCGTGGGTCGACGTTTTCTAGTGGTCAGCGTCAGCTAATCGCCTTTGCACGTACGATTGCGACGAATCCGAAAGTACTAGTTCTTGATGAAGCGACGGCTGCGATTGATACCGAGACAGAAGTGGGCATCCAACAATCCTTAGAGAAAATGCGTAAAGGGCGTACAACGATTGCCATTGCACACCGTTTGTCGACGATTCAAGATGCCGAGCAAATTTTGGTACTGCATAAAGGTGAAATCATCGAGCGCGGTACACATCAAGAGTTACTTGCTCAAAAAGGGTTATATGAGAAGATGTTTTTATTGCAAAATGGAATTGTGGAATAA
>JAZUES010000312.1:0-3872 GCA_045640265.1 Solibacillus sp. | reverse complement strand
TCGGAAATACGGAAGTGTTATTAAAAATTACAGATGGTGGAGAATTTCAGAAATCACCTTTTATTAAAATTGGGATAGATACAATTGTCGAGCCTTTTGTTGTTAAAACAGCAGATGGTGAAGTTATTCTGCCAATATTTATTGCTGATTAATAAATTGATTCACTTATTTTTCGTAAATTAAAAACTTATCAACGAAGTCAAAATTGCCCGTCGATAAGTTTTTTGTATGCTTACTATTATTTTACTGCATTGCAAAAAAGTTATTTAATCGTTTTACAATTACTCCACGAACTTCCGTTTCTTTATCCACAGCTATCGGTTCAGGATAAGAAAACGTAATGCCCATTGTCCCCTCTTCTGGTGGATTCAGCATGACCTTTTGACACACATAAACTTCCCCTAAATAAAAATTAGCGTGTATCACACTAAATATTTTAAAATAATATCCCATAGTTATGTATTCTTAATTCCCTATTTGTTCAAAGATACATTTATCGCATAATATGTTATGAGAATAATTAATACTTTTATGGAGTGATATTTTGAAACAACGTTTAACGCTTACGATTGTCTTTTAGGGGACGAATGCCAATGTCAGTGATTAAAGATGAACACTTACTAGTGGAAGGTGGAGCAGTCTGTCTTACAGTGGTTGATACAAAAAATAAAATCAATCGAGGTTCGGATCAAGAGATGAAATAAGTTCTTGTGAAGTAGGAACTAGAAGTAATCGCTTTTTAGAATACGGCGGTGAATATGTCCCTTCTCTTTAAAAGCCTGAAACTACTTATAGTAAAAAAACAAACGGAACCCTTTCTCCAATGATGAAATAAACATCTTGGAGGAAGATAATCGTGAGTAGAAAAAATGAAAATACAGCTTTCCAATGTGAAAACTGTTATCAAACAGTAGTACCTTTAACAAATGGGAGCTATCGAAACCACTGCCCATTCTGTTTATACTCGAAACATTTAGATGAACATCCTGGTGATCGTGCTAGTAAATGCAAGGGATTAATGCTTCCAATGCAATTAGATTACTCAGGGAAAAAGGGTTATCAAATTATTCATCAATGCATGAAGTGTGGAAAAACTCAACGAAACAAAATTGCGAATCATACCATTCAAGAAGATTGCATTTTAGAATTTATGTTATCGAACTAATCTCGATGATTATTCTCAATGGGCCTCTCTATATTTTTAGAGAGGCTCTTTTCTAAGGGAATTATTTTTATTTACCGGGAAATAGTTTTTGAATTTTCTAAATATTGAATGATTTTTATGTTTGTTCAACACATAAATACAATAATTGAAACCCTTGAAGAACTTCAAGTAACATCATAGATCAAGCTAAGATTATTGGACAAATAGTAGTTCCTTTACAAAATAATCAACAAAAATGGCCCACCAATCTCTATAAAATAGACTGGTGGGCTATTCTTAAGGTTCAATTTTATTCAATAGCACAACAACTCTCGCTGATGATCCCACTTCGATTACCGGCATTTCTAGCGTATGAACATATGGATGGCCTACATTTTTTGATAAGAGCGTTCTTATTCATTTGCACCTACAGATTTTCCTTAAGTAATTCTTCTTTCTGAGTTACAATAAAAGGAATTTAATTTACATTTCTTCTCATGTATTATTTATAACCTCTCAATTTACCATTTTAACCACTTACATACAAAAACCATTGAGGCTTCATTTCCGATGATAAACTCAACGTAAGAAAGGAGCTCTATATGAAAGTTCATTTGCATATCGAAAGCGAGCGCCAAGAAATCGAAGTACATATCCATGCACCACTATATGATGATAATGTGGAACAGCTCATGAAAAAATTAAATAACACGCAACAGGAAAATCTTATTGGTTATTTGAATACAGATATCCATCTACTCAAACCGCAAGAAATTTTCACGATTTTCACTGAAGATGGCAAAGTCTATTTACAAACGGACGAGGAAGAATTTGAGGCAAAAAATAAATTATATGAATTAGAGGAACGCTTCAGCTCAGCCTTTATACGTGTCAACAAATCGATGCTCGTCAATCTTAATAAAATTGTTTCCATTCAATCGAAAGTACTTGGCAATCCACAAATAGTCTTATCAAACGAAACGACGGTACCTGTAAGTCGAAATTATTTTAAATTACTTAAAGAAGCACTTGGATTAGGGAGGGAATAGTAGATGAGGAACTTTTTAATTAGCTGTTTCGTAAGTGTTTTCACGTCTTATTTCACCATTGCATTAATTTCTTTTAGAGAGCCAACTGCATTATGGGCTGGTGATGAACTAATAGAGGAATTTTTATTAGCACTAGCTTTAGGTCTCATGATTGGCTGCGCAAACAATATATTTAAGTTAAATCAATGGCCTTACATTGCTGTTTTAGCCGTTCACTATATCATCGTTGTTTCATCTGCTTTCACAATTGGAATTTTTGGCAGTTGGTTTTCAATGGAACAACCGATGACCATTATTGCATTATTCATTCGAATTACAATCATTTATATCATTGTATGGCTATTTATTTTAATGACACAAAAAAAAGACATTAAACGTATGAATGAAATCTTACAAGAAAGTCGAGGCGAGCAAGAATGACTTATGCAATTAAAGTTCAAGACTTAAAAAAGCAGTATGGTAATGTTACAGCTGTAAAGGGAATCAGTTTTTCAGTAAAAACGGGATCACTTTTTGCATTTTTAGGAAGCAATGGTGCCGGTAAGTCGACAACGATTGAAATACTATGCACATTACTTGAAAAAACGAGTGGTGATGTAGTGATCAATGGACACACACTAGGTACGGTTAATCACAACCAATCTATACGCCAATCAATTGGTATCGTTTTTCAACAGAGTTTACTAGACCCACTGCTCACGGTTAAAGAAAATATTATCCATCGCGGGCGTTTTTATAATATGCCAAAAGCTCAGCTAAAGGAAAATTATGATTTTGTCTATAAATACTTACAATTAGAAGACATAGAATCAAAGAAATACGGCCAATTATCAGGTGGGCAAAGACGTCGTGCGGATATTGCCCGTGCAATCATCCATAAACCAAAACTATTATTTTTAGACGAACCAACAACAGGACTTGATCCACATACGCGAAGGTTCGTATGGGAAACGATTGAACGACTCAGACAAGAATCAAATATGACGATTTTTTTAACGACGCACTACATGGAAGAAGCGGCAAATGCTGACCAAATTGTCATCATTAAAAAAGGAGAGATTGTCGCACAAGGTACACCAAACGAATTAAAAGAACAATATGCATCTGACCAACTTATCATTGCACTAAAAAGTGGTGTCCATGCATATGAAATCACTGCACTCATTGATTTAGACATGGCTTTAGCTGGCGATGTATACAAAATTAAGCTACCTTCTACGATGGATGCGATTCCAATTATTCAAAGAATTTCCCCGTTTATTACATCGTTTGAAGTCGTGAAAGGCTCTATTGATCAAGTTTTCATTCAAATAAATGAAGAAAAGTAGGTGTTCCTCATGTTATGGAGTTTAGTAAGTCGAAATAATAAAGTGTTCCTACGTGATAAAGTACTCGTCTTTTTTTCACTTTTATCGGTGCTTATCCTAATCGGTGTTTACGTCATTTTCTTACAAAAGCTACAAGTCAATTCGATTGAACAATATGTCCCTGTTTCACCAGCAATTGAAATAATGGTAAGTGAATGGATGGTCGCTGGATTATTATCGATTATCGCGATGACCACGACGTTAGCGACGTTCGGAATCTATATCAAGGACATCGAATCAAAAATTACCGCAGATTTTTTAGTAACGGATGCATCGCGCTTCAAAATTCAACTAAGTTATGTTATTAGTTCG
>JAZUES010000311.1:0-6412 GCA_045640265.1 Solibacillus sp. | reverse complement strand
ATAAAAGAAAGGATTCTGGTACTGATCTCTTATTTAGAGGATAACCGTGCTTTTGCTATTTCAGCCGTGAAATCTTTTGGTATTGATCAACTTAAGCATTTCTTTACAACAGCTCAAGGATTTTCATGCTGATATAGTTTGGCGTATAAAACTAAACTAATTAACGCGCTAAGTAAAATTACACTGAAAATAACTATTGAATTAAAGAATCCTGATAAGAAAACGGTAATCGGCGCTAAAAAACGTCCGATTGTAAATTGCATATTGGATGCTGCCATATATTGAGCACGTGCATGTTGTGGTGCATAGTTGCTGACGAAATTATAAAGAACTGGTGACCGAACTAACTCACCAAGTGTGAAAATAATGGTAAATATGAACAGAAACCAAATATTTGACGTTAATCCCACTGCAAACATCCCAAATCCTGCAAGTAAACAACTTACTATAAATACCTGCAAGTCACTCCAAGACTTTAAGCATTTTGTTATAGGTATAATGAATAATACAAAGATAATACCGTTTAAACCCAACATCCACCCTAAAATATCTTTACTCGTTAATACGAAATTACTAGTAGCAAATAATGCTTGGCTCGGTACCTCTTCATAAATATAAATGGCTAAATATAAATCGAGTTGCATAATCGCAATGACCGATAACACACCTGCAGTAATATAAAGCGCAAATGACTTATCTTTAACAATTAATAAATAGCTTTTTAGTTCACCACCTATAGATAGTGATTTTTTTTGATTGTCCATCCCATTCGTTACAGGCATGGTTTCCGTTAACTTTGTGTAGATTAAGACAAAATAAATGAGTAAAAAGCCAGCGCAACTCCATAAAAGTAATGCACGATAATCGAAAAACACCCAAGCCCCAATAATTGGTCCGATAACTGCGCCGAGATTGCTACCTGTAATAAATTTTGCAAACACTTCTTTTCTTTCTTCTGCTGGTACGGTATCTGCCACCATCGCATCACTCGCCGGTTTATAAACCCCTTTACCAATCGTAATTCCTAAAAAAGCCATGTAGTTTAACCACACAAACTCCGAACTGGCAAACAGGATAAACATCATGAACTGAATTCCCGTACCCCATAGCATTACACGCTTACGTCCATATTGATCCGCCATTGAACCACCTACCAAACTTGCAATTAAACTAACAATTGGTGGTGTCGTCATTAGTACCCCTGTCCACCCTAATCCTATTGACTGACTAAAGTAAATCGCCATAAACGGAAAGTACATCCAGTAAAAGATATTGAACACCGTTTCCCCTATAAGACGTACTTTCAAGTTCATATTCCAAACAAATTTCTCTTTCATTCCATCACTCCTAAAGCATGATTTTGCTGATGAAATGAGTTTAACGAGAAAAATTACAAATAAATAGACTTATAAAAAAATTTAGATTATACTAATAATATGAAAAGCGAATAACACGAACCTCTATTCGACGAGCACTATAAAACGAACATACATTCCTATATTTTAGGCAAATTCCATATGGGGAGTTTGCTTTTTTATTTTCTAATTAATTTGGCATGTACAGGGTATAAGAAACACACATTACTTCTGATTTTATTATAATAAACTCCCCGCACCATTCAAGAGAGCCGATGGGTTGTCGATTTCAGAGGATTATGTAATTAAGATTAACCTTAAATAACTTCATAAAATACAAAAGCATCGTAATTTTATATACGATGCTTTTAACTTAATTAATGTCATCTAACTTACTCGTAATCTCTCCTAATAACACATCTATTTCTGTATAGCCATTATACTGAACATGTACTACCGTTTTCCCTTTTGCTGCAAAAACATCTTTCGAGTATTCATTAGACTCATGGACAATTAATAAATCGAAATCAGCACGCTCTATCTCTACATAAGCCTCTCGATCCTCCTCATAGCGATATCGTTCAATTAAATCGTCAATCAAATTGTCCGCTAAAAAAGCAAATCGAAGTTGATAAATAGTGTTAAATATGCTTGGCTTATAGGCTAAGTCATCTTCCCAATTTTCATCTGTGACAATACCACTTTCTCGTGTTTCATATTGAACAGGTGCAATTAAACTCCAATGATAATTAATCATATTTGCAAAATCAACATCCCGAGTAAAATATTCATCGCGTTGCAGATTTGGATTTTGCTCCATAGCAGCAAGTCGTACAATCGGCAAATTAACCTCTCCTTCAGGTAAGGCTATCCTTTCATCTTTAACAATTTGAATAGTCGGTAAAACTATACCAATTATAGAAATCGATAGAATGCTACATAAAATAATCAAATTGACTTTATAAATTTTTTTCCATGGTGCATGGTGATTAATCGGTATACCCTCAGATAGAATTTTGCGCAATTTTTTAAATGAGTTCATCGATTTAACGCTCATATAGCATAGATAAACAATTAATATTATTACAAAAATATTGTGAATAAAATTTCCTTCAACGAGCGTATACGTACTAACACCATCAATAAAAAATAAGGACGACAAAGTACCAATCATAAACAACGTTGCAGTAATCACGATAATGGTATTTATCTTCAATCGTTTGTTTGCCTGACTTAATGTAAAAGCTTGTTCAGCTGGATCGGTATGAAGTTCTGTAGCCCCCCTTTCAATTGGCGATGAAAACACATGGAAATTTTGAAGACTTGTGACGTAATCCCACCCATTTTCCTCATATAAATTAATTTGTTCATCTAAAATTAGTTGATTTGGCGTTACTTCGATTCGGTAGTTCATCTGTTGTGGCGTATTTTTCGTGAATCGAGCAAAATGATTTCCTAATTTTTTTAAAAAAAGCCCCTTAGCTGCCATATCTGCTAGCCAGCTTTCATGCTCACCTATTTGCCACGGATCAATCAGCCTTAATTTCCATACGGTTTTACCCATGTGTGTCTTCCACCTCCAAAATACTACTGTCCTCAATTACTGCCTTTAAACGACTATATTCCATTTTTAATGCCTGTTCACCGAAATCTGTTATTCCATAAGTTTTTCGTCGACCATCATCTTGTGATAAATAGATTAACCCCTCTTTATGCATGCGTGACAATACGCCGTAAAGTGTTCCAGGTCCCATTTTTAAACGCCCATTCGACACTTCAGTAATGGATTGCATCAGTTGATAGCCATGGTTTGGCCGCATTAATGCTAGTAGCACATAATACATTGCTTCTGTCATCGGTCCTCCACTATATGACATGACATCAATCCACCTTTCATTTATTATGTGACGCGATATATCGTATAACATAACAACACATTAAAGGAAATATTTTGTAAATATTAGGTTTATCGCGAGGAGGAGGGTATTGAGTAACTTTATCCTCTATTTTAAGTGAACTTTTGAATCCTAATTCGTTATTGAAATGAAAGTGAATTCCATTTTTATTTGAAAATAGAGTGCCGCGAAGTGAAGGGGGACGACTCCTGCGGGAAGCGTCCCCCCGTAACGTAGCAGAACGGACTTGATTAAAAAGCATGATTCCTAAAATCATGAAATTAACTGTTAATCGTTTTATAATAATTTTCTGACTTCACTAGTTCTCTCTTCCTTAGATTTTGCTTCTTATTACGCCATAAATCGCTAGGTAAATTGTTAATCCTCTCTAATGGCTTTATTTCAAATTGACAAAGTAAGGAATGGTGTTATTATTTTGGAATAGTTTGATAATTGAGGAGGGTCCATTTTGAAAAACAAAATATCTTTATTTTTTGTACTTGCATTTGCGCTTGTTTTAGCTGCATGTTCTGGAGATGACAATGCTGACAGCGCAAAAAAAGAAAGTAAAAGTACTTCTGACAATACGTTAATTTATGCGCGTGGTGCTGATTCAGTTGGTCTTGATCCAATTAATGTGACAGACGGCGAATCAATTCGCGTAACACATAATATTTTTGAAACATTATTTTATTATGATGACAACCTAGAATTACAACCAAAATTAGCAGAATCTTATGAAGTATCAGAGGATGGCTTAACGTTCACTGTAAAATTACGTAAGGACGTAAAATTCCAAGATGATACCCCATTTAACGCAGATGCAGTTGTTTACAACTTTGAGCGTTGGATGGATCCAGAAAACCCTGCTCATACTGGTGGCGACTTTACATACTATTCATTCCTATTCGGTGGTTTTAAAGGCGACGAAGGTCATAAAATGGAATCTGTAACAGCTGTAGATGACTATACAGTTGAATTTAAATTAAAGGAAAAAATCGCACCATTTGTAAGCTACTTAGCAATTCCAATGTTAAGTATTGGTAGCCCAACAGCTATTGAAGCTGACCCAGCCGGATTTAGTCAAAATCCAGTCGGTACTGGTCCTTTCAAATTTGAAAAATGGGAAGCGAACAATACAATTTCCGTTGCAAAAAATGAAAACTACTATGTAGATGGTGAACCGAAGCTTGATGGCATCATTTACAAAGTAGTTCCAGATAACTCTGCTCGTATGAACCAATTACTAACTGGTGAAGTTGATTTAGCAGACGGTATTAATACAAGTGACGCTGAGCAAATTGAAGCACAAGATGGCCTTTCAGTATATAACCGTCCAAGCTTTAATATGAGCTACATGGCATTTAACACAGAAAAAGAACCATTAAAAGATGTACGTGTTCGTCAAGCCATTAGTCAAGCAATCGATAAAAACTTATTAGTAGATTCTTTCTATGATGGCTTTGCTGAAACGGCAATAAATCCAATGCCAAGCTCATTATGGGGATACAATGACTCGATTGAAGATTACCCTTATGATGTAGAAGCAGCGAAAAAGTTATTAGCTGAAGCGGGTTATGCAGACGGCTTAGAATTAAACTTATATGCAATGAGTAACTCTCGTCCGTATATGGCACAGCCAATGAAAATTGCAGAAGTTATTCAATCAAGCCTAGAAAAAATCGGCATTAAAGTAACGATTGAAACATATGAATGGGCAACGTACCTTGAAGAAGGCAGCCAAGGAAAACATGACTTAATGTTAATGGGTTGGACAGGTGTCATGGCTGATCCAGACAACTTCCTATTCCCGAACTTACACAGTAGTAATGCAAAACTTCCTGCATCAAACTATGCATTCTATAAAAATCCAGAATTTGATGCGCTACTGGAACAGGCACGACAAGAATACGACCAAGAAAAACGTGCTGCTCTTTATGAGCAAGCACAAGAAATCTTCCATGAAGATATCCCTTGGTACATGATTGCCCACACAACACCACCTGTTGCTGCGGCGGATTATGTAAAAGGCTTAAATCTACACCCGATGGAAATTGATGATTACGCGAAGGTTTCTATCGAGAAATAATTTTAAAAAGACAAGTACAGTCGGTATTCTGTACTTGTCTTTTTTGTCTTTATCCTAAACTTGTCAACAAAACCATAATTCCATTCGTAATCCCATGAATAATGACTGATGGCCATATCGAATTCGTTCGCTCATAAGCTAAAGCAAAAATGATGCCACCGAAGAAATTTACTGGCATTACATTATATGTTGGAATATGTACAATTGTAAAAATCATTGAGCTAAGTATAATCGCTCCGATAAGTCCCATACGAGTACGCAACCAACGATATAAAAATCCACGGTAAAATATCTCCTCATAAATTGGAGAAATTACTGCTGCAGAAACAAAAGCTATGCAAACCGTAAAGAATGTTACGTTTCGTTGCAATGACTCTGTTTTGCTGTTCTCCCACGTATTCCCTATAAAGCTAGTAAGTACGACAATGATCACCGCACCAACGAGTAAAATAACAGAATAAATAATAATAGTCTTCCAGTCTCTCCACAAGAACCTCGTTATCCCAACCTCCCCCCAAGAAAGTGCTTTTGGACGGAGCGCAATAAAATAAACACCCAAAAGTAAAATCATTGCGATTGTTAGTCCTATTAATGTGCCTGCGTAAAGGTCATTGTTCAGCCAGGAGAAATAAATAGGCTTAACAATAAATTTAATACAGCCAATTACAAAGACGAACTCCAGTAACATTAATAATATAAATTCTTTACTTCCCCAACGATCCTGCTTTTTCCAATTATTTCGATTCAGTTCCATCCATCATCCATCTCCCTATATATGGTATAAATATAATATATCGGGTTACGTTACGTAACCTGCAAGCTTTTTTAGAGGAGGAAATGCAATGAAACGATGCAGTACTGGAGAAGTCAGTAAACTACGAAATATATCCATTCGAACACTTCGCTATTACGATCAAATCAATCTCCTTACCCCTAGTTTTAAAGATGAACATGGAAAACGATTCTATTCTGAAGAAGACTTATTTAAATTAGAGAAGATTATTATTCTAAAAAATCTTTCTCTACCATTAGAGGATATCCCCCGTCTATTAGATAAACTGTCTTATAAGCAA
>JAZUES010000310.1:0-14913 GCA_045640265.1 Solibacillus sp. | reverse complement strand
TTACGAATATCACGAGCTAATCGATGTGAAGAAAGATCATCAATCTTCTCTGGCTGAACGATAATACGTACTTCACGACCCGCTTGAATCGCGTATGATTTTTCGACACCGTCATAACTTTCAGAAATTTCTTCAAGCTTTTCTAAGCGACGAATGTAGTTTTCAAGTGTTTCGCTACGAGCACCTGGACGAGCTGCTGATAATGCATCGGCTGCTGCAACAAGTACTGCGATAACAGAAGTTGCTTCTGTATCACCATGGTGAGAGGCAATCGAGTTAATAACAACTGGATGTTCTTTATACTTCGTTGCTAATTCTACACCAATTTCTACGTGGCTTCCTTCTACTTCATGGTCAATCGCTTTACCGATATCATGCAGTAAACCTGCACGACGCGCTAATGTTACGTCTTCACCAAGCTCTGCAGCAAGTAATCCCGCTAAATGCGCAACTTCTACTGAGTGCTTTAATACGTTTTGACCATAACTTGTACGATACTTCATGCGACCAAGAATTTTCATTAAATCTGGATGTAAATTATGAATACCTACTTCAAATGATGTTTGCTCACCTGTTTCGCGAATTTGTTCATCCACTTCACGGCGAGATTTTTCAACCATTTCTTCAATACGTGCTGGGTGAATACGACCATCTTGTACTAATTTTTCAAGTGCAAGACGAGCTGTTTCACGACGAATTGGATCGAAGCCAGATAAGATAACTGCTTCAGGCGTATCATCGATAATTAAATCAATACCCGTAAGCGTTTCCAGTGTTCGAATGTTTCGGCCTTCACGTCCAATGATGCGACCTTTCATCTCATCATTTGGTAAGTTTACAACGGACACTGTTGTTTCTGCAACATGGTCGGCTGCAAAGCGTTGTAATGCAAGTGATAAAATCTCACGAGCTTTTTTGTCTGACTCTTCTTTTGCACGTGTTTCTGCTTCTTTTGTCATTACTGAGATATCTGTTGTCAGTTCATTTTCAACTTCCTTCAGAATAACCTCTTTCGCTTCTTCACGAGTAAGTGCTGCAACACGTTCAAGCTCTGTTTTCTGACTTGCAACAAGTTCTTCCACTTTGCTTTCCATCTGTTCAATATGCTGTTGTCTGCTTGTTAGAGCTTCTTCCTTACGCTCTAAGCCTGTCTCTCTTTTATTCAGAGTTTCATCCTTGCGGTCAAGATTTTCTTCTCTTTGCAATAAACGGTTCTCTTGTTTCTGAAGCTCGCCACGACGTTCACGAATGTCATTTTCTGCTTCAGTACGAAATTTGTGAGTTTCATCCTTCGCTTCAAGTAGTGCTTCTTTTTTCAGAGCATCTGCTTCACGCTTCGCTTCATCAACGATTTGCAATGCAACATGCTTTGCACCAGTTACTTTTGATTCATTCACTTGTTTCATGTAAAAATAGATAACAGCAACACCGACAGCAAATCCAAGCAAAGCAGGGAGTACTGATTCCATCATAGATTTCTCCTCCTGTGCCGATATGTCTGATGTTCTTTTAGTCGGCTGAGTATGTTCATAGAAAACATACTGCCTATTTCTTTTCAAAATTTAGAAGTTATACATGTTAATTGTATAGTTCCAATTTAGGTATGTCAAGAATAGCCATTTACCCAAGCCTTATTATATCTTAATACCTGGTTCGTATATATTACTCTTATTTTCTTTTAGGCTACTATTTCAATAAACATGAGGTGTATTATCCTAATCATTATATAATTTTACAGTAATTATTGTAAATGTTATTTTAAAACATCGCTAAATTTGAAAATCACAGGAGATTGTTTTTATTAAAAAAACCCAAACGGATATCTCCATTTGGGTCATTAAAAGTTATTCTTTCTCTTCGAATAATCCTACTTCATCTGCTTCTTCTTCTTGGTTATCATGAGCTCCAATTGTGTAGCCAATTTCACCGATACCGAAATGTTCACGAATTTTTTCAGAAACTTCATCGCGAATAGCTGGATTTTCTTTTAAATACTGTTTTACATTCTCACGGCCTTGACCAATTCGATCATTTTTGTATGAATACCATGATCCGCTCTTTTGAATAATGTCTAATTCTGCACCAATATCAACGATTTCGCCTTCTTTAGAAATCCCTTCACCGTACATAATATCAACTTCTGCCGTACGGAATGGTGGTGCAACTTTATTTTTTACAACTTTAATTTTTGTTTTGTTACCTACGATTTCTGTTCCTTGCTTAATTGCTTCGCCACGACGCACTTCTAAACGAATTGATGAATAGAATTTTAATGCACGTCCACCAGTAGTAGTTTCTGGATTACCGAACATAACACCGATCTTTTCACGAATTTGGTTAATAAAGATGGCTAGTGTATTTGATTTGTTAATAACACCTGATAATTTACGTAAAGCTTGAGACATTAAACGTGCTTGTAGACCCATGTGAGAGTCACCCATTTCGCCTTCAATCTCCGCTTTCGGTACTAATGCTGCAACTGAGTCAATAACGATAATATCAATCGCACCTGAACGTACTAACGCTTCTGCAATTTCAAGGGCTTGTTCACCTGTATCAGGTTGAGCTAATAATAATTCATCAATATTTACACCTAATTTTTGTGCATAAACAGGGTCTAATGCATGCTCTGCATCGATAAATGCTGCTGTACCACCATTTGCTTGAATTTCTGCAATGGCATGTAAGGTTACAGTTGTTTTACCAGAAGATTCTGGTCCATACACTTCCACAATACGTCCGCGTGGATATCCGCCAACACCTAATGCTGCATCAATTGCAATAGAACCTGATGAAGTAGTCTCCATTTTGTGGTCTGAATTTTCACCCAACTTCATAACTGAACCTTTACCAAATTGTTTTTCAATTTGTTTTAACGCCATATCTAGTGCTGCTTTACGATCACTCAAACTATTTCCTCCTTAAGAAAAAGCTTTATTGTATTTATGTCTCTATTATACTTGCTAATGAGACAACATTCAAGAAAAAAGCGAACATATTTTCGGTTTTTATTAGAAAGTTTCTAAATCCATTGTTTTTAAGTCTAGAAATATCCATTTCATATACTATTTAAATTGAATTTTTCCTTTTAAAACCCTGCTTTACAAGTTCACGCATTAAGAAGCTATACGTAAACTTTACCGCACGTAAGCGATTTGTATTGCGCGAGCCCGATAACTGAAGTTTATACGTAAGTGGCGTTTGTTCATTAATACAAATTGCTACCCAAATTGTTCCAGCCGGTTGACCAGCATGACTACCAGGTCCTGCTGCTCCCGTTAAGCCAACACCAATATTTGTTTTAAATTTTTTACACACTTTTAAGGCCATTTCAGCTGCACATTCACTACTTACAACACTAAATGTCTCAATCAGTTGCTCCGAAATGCCAAGCTGTTCGATTTTCGCTTGTTCGGTATATGTTACAACACCGCCAACAAGTGCACCGCTCACCCCTGAAATTTCCGCAAGTTCAGATTGAAACAATCCCGCAGTTAAACTTTCTGCTGCAGCAATCGTTAAATCGTTTTCAAGTAACATTTCAACTAATTTAGAGGCAAGCGAATCGTCATTAACCCCATAATGATATTCTCCGACAATGTCTAAAATCTCCTGCTTTTTCACTTCAATTAATTGCATTGCTTCTTCCTCATCTGCTGCTTTTGCAGTGATCCGCAATGTAACTTCCCCATCTGATGCTAATGGCGCAACTGTTGGATTTGTTTGTTCTTCTAAAATGTGCTGCACACGCACTTCCAGTTCAGCTTCCCCAATTCCATAAAAACGTAAAACATGCGATAAAATAACACCGCCGTCTTGTAAAACTGAAGCTAATTTAGGCTTCGTTTCAAATTGGAACATCGGTTCAAGCTCTTTAGGAGGCCCAGGTAATAAAATATACACTCGTCCATCATGTTTTAAAAACATCCCGGGTGCCATCCCATGATGATTTGCTAACACGTCACAACCTTCTAATACAAGTGCCTGCTTACGATTATTATCTGTCATAGGTCGATTTTGTTTGGCAAAAAACTGTTCAATATAGTGTAGAGCTGACTCGTCGATAGCAAGCTCTTTCCCTAAATGTTTAGCAATCGTTTCTTTCGTTAAATCATCTTTAGTTGGTCCAAGTCCGCCTGAAAAAATTATTAAATCCGCGCGTTTCTCAGCAATTCCAATCGCATCCAACAATCTCGCTTGGTTATCCCCTACTACCGTATGATAAAAAACATTAATGCCAAGTTCTGATAGCTGATTTGAAATGAATTTTGCATTCGTGTTCGCTATTTGCCCCAATAATAATTCTGATCCAACCGCAATAATTTCAGCATTCATGATAATTCCCCCTAAAAAAATAAAACTAGGTAAGAGAAAAACACAACTCGCGCCATAATAGCGCGAGTTGATGTCTTTTCTTATGTGGATTCCTCGATATCTTATAGGTTTAATCCACCAAGAAAGTTCCTACCTAGTTTTACCATACTTTTATTATTTTGAATCAAGTAATACGCGACGATTTAAATAGAAATAATCCCAACCAGACCATAGTGTAAAGAATAATGCTACATATAACATTATCGTGTCAAAAGGAATACCTATTAATGTGAAAATCGTATTATGCAAAATTAACGCTGAAATTGCAACAATTTGAGCCCATGTTTTAATTTTACCTAATTGGTTTGCTGCCACAACTTCGCCTTGTCCAGCTAAAATTAAACGTAAGCCTGTTACGGCAAACTCACGAGAAATAATAATAATGACAATCCATGCTGGTGCTAGTTCCATTTCAACTAACAAAATAAATGCTGCTGAGACAAGTAATTTATCAGCAAGTGGATCTAAAAATTTCCCGAAATTGGTAACTAAATTGTATTTACGTGCATAAAAGCCATCTACCCAATCTGTAGCTGATGCAAAAATGAAAATAAGCCCACCTACGAAATAGTTGACTTGCATTTCGGCGCCAAATAGCGTCATATTCCCCCAGCCAAAATCAAACATCATAATTACTACGAAAATAGGAATTAGTAAGATGCGTGAGACTGTAATCTTATTTGGAATGTTCATTTGATAACACCTTTCGTTTGAAAGAAAAGAGTCATCTCTTCAGATGACTACTCTCCTTGTTGTTCTTGAACTAATTTTAAAATGATATTTTGTGAAACAAGATCTTGTGTATATTGTAATTCTACATCATTTACGTATATTTTTGCCACTTTTGAGTTTCCTAAACGAATACGTGCATAACTATCTTCAGTTGAATCGAATTCAACAGTTTGACCAGCTGTGTAAACTTTTGCTTCTACTTGCTCTTGTCGCTGTTCATTACGAATACCAACCCATGTATCGCCAGAAACTTCTACACGTATAGCTAAAGCTTCTGCACCTGTCACTTCGTACGTAGTGTTTTCCCCATCTACTGCACCTGTGCTAATTTCTTGCTCTACTACAGGCACTGTTGGTTCTGTTGGTTCTACTAGTGCAGAATCTTGCTCTTCATCATCTTCTGTAACAGCTGGCTTACTATTTTGTTCAGATTTTGGATTTTGTTCGTATTCAATTGGCTTATTATCTTCTTCTGCGACACTAGATACATTACCAATTTTTTGTAAGTATAATGTTGAAATAACGACGATAATAACAATTACAAATAACCCTACAATTAATTTTGGCATTGCTTCCATCATTTTATTGTTTGAAGATGACGCCATTTTACGACGACTTGGGCTTTTGGTAAAGGAATGTACTACTTCTTCTTTTTGAACTTCTGGTACATCTTTACGATATTCTGTTAAAACCTCATCCGAATCCAATCCTACTGCCTCAGCATATTGCTTAATAAATGCACGAACATAAAAAGAACCTGGCATGATTGTATAGTTTCCTTCTTCTATACCCATTAAATAGCGCTTTTGAATTTTCGTGATTTCCTGTAAATCTTCTAAGCTATAGCCCTTCGCTAATCTCGCTTCTTTTAGGCGAGTTCCTAATTCCGTCAAAAAAAACACCCACTTTTAATATATTCAATTATTTAGTCAACAAGTATATTAGTTGAAATACGTTTATTTGTTAAAAATTAAATCCAAAGTCATCAGATAAAGACATCATATTTTTTTCGATAATTTCATACGTAATCTCTTCATCTGGATGATTTCTTAATTCAATAATATAATCAAAATCTTCTAATTTATAAGGAGAATGCTGGACAAATATATCCGGATGTTCAATCACTTTAATCGTTGGCATCCCCATCATTTCTCGGACAAGTTGTTGGTGACGTTCGTCTGATGATCTTCGAGTTACTGCACCATCTAAAATGAATATATTATTGCCACTAAACTCGTCTCCCATTAAAGAACTACGCACCGTCTGCTTGATCATGGTTGATGAAATAAAAAGCCAGCGTTTGTTTGCACTTACACTTGCTGCAACAATCGATTCGGTTTTGCCAACACGAGGCATCCCCCGAATTCCAATTAATTTATGCCCTTCTTTTTTAAAAAGCTCTGCCATAAAATCAACTAAAATCCCTAACTCATCTCGAACAAAACGAAATGTATTTTTTTCATCTGCATCTTTTGGAATGTAATGACCATGACGAAGTGCTAAGCGATCTCTCAATTTTGGTTCTCTAAATCTCGTAACATTAATATTTTCCATAGTAGAAACAATGGAAATGAACCGCTGAATGGATTCTTCGTTGTCTGTCGATAAAAGCATTCCTCGTCGATCTTTATCCACGCCATTGATAGAGACAATATTAACACGTAACATACCGAGTAATGAAGCAATATCCCCAAGTAATCCTGGTCGGTTTACTTGAATCTCGTATTCAAAATACCATTCGCCCATCATTATCTGTCCCCTTATAATAGAAACGTATTTAATTCTTATAAGTTTCATGATAGCTGATTTTACAAGCAATGAAAAGTTAGAATACCACGTTTTTTGCATATTTTTATCAAAATCTCTATAAAAATTTTTAACCCGAAAAAATATTGATGGTTCGACATACAGTTATGGTGAATTATTGGAAAATTATATAAATTGTGTCATAAAAAAGATGTCGTTCACGCTATGCGTGAATGACATCTTTTTGTGTTAATCTAATGCGTCGTTTTGTGTTGTACTAATTTCATCACACAACTTGCAATGGCTTGTTTTTCATCTTTTTCGGCAACAGACCATAAATCCGAAAGTACGCGTTCCTGCTCATTTTGAGGATCGACATTTTTCGCTAAATATTCGCCAATTTGAACTGCTGTTTGTTCAATTATTTTTTTTGGCATGCCACTCTCTTTTGCATCGGATACTTGTTGTCCTAAAAAGTTCGTCCATTTTTCCCAATTTTGCAATACCTCCATATTAACCCCTCCTCTCGCACAATTAGTATGTGCAATAGAAGAAATTATATGTACCATCCGCCATTTACTCGAATTATTTGACCTGTCACGTAATCGGCCTTACCACTGACATAAAACGCTGCCATATTTGCAATATCACGTGCTTCACCAAATGCTTGCAAAGGAATTTGACTCACTAATTCTTCTCGTTCTTCTTCATTGAACTTGGCATTCATACTCGTATCAATAATACCAGGAGCGATTGCGTTCACACGAATACCGTTATAAGCCGCTTCTTGTGCATAGGCCTTAACAAAGCTGTGTTGTGCTCCTTTAACCGCTGAGTAAACTACTTCACCAGCTGCACCAACGTCTCCCCAAATGGAACCGATGACTAGTACGTAGCTTATCGGATTGGTACGTAACTTACGTGCTAATAATGCTGTTGTTCGCATAGGATTTTGAACGTGTACTCGCCATAACTTATTCATCTCTAGAGCTGAAGTATCTTCCAACAATCCATAGTATGCGTGACCGTTTGCAAAGATGATGGCTTGTAAAGAGAAAATTTGGCTAACTAATTGTTCCGCGCCATCATCTTCACTAAAATCAGCCTGCACACTTAAAAATTCTTGCTCTGGATATTGTTCCATAAACTGTATAACTAATTTGTGGACCGCTACTTTCCCTGTATTGTAATGTAAATAGAGCGACCAGCCATCACGTGCTAATTGTTCACATATCTCTTGACCAATCGCACCCGAAGCCCCACAAACTAATGCAAATTTTTTCATTACGCTTCTCTTTCACTTACCGGTAAAATCGTAAATACTGTTTGTTGATCAATACCTTGCACAGTTTTAAACGCTTCAGTAATATCCTCTACTGTTAATGTTTCTAACACAGGGACAGCATCAAATAAGTTCATATCGTTAAATTTATAGCGAGTAAATTGATTTGCGATAAACTCAAGTGAATTTAACGCACGTAAGAAGAAGCCAATTTTTTTACGTTTAATACGCTCAATGTCTTTCTTTGTAAATACATTTTCTGACTCTGCTTGAGCAAGCTTTTCTTTGATAGCTGAAACAAGCTTTTCTGGTTGTTCTGTATCTGAACCAATCATTGCAAAACCGTAGCCTTTTTCTAATGAGAAATCATAACCGTATGATTCATCAATTAAGCCGTTATCATAAATATCTGTATAAAATGTTGAAGCGCGACCAAATAAGCATTCTAATGCAATTTGAACCGATAATTCATGTTTTAACATGGCTTCTCCGCTTAAATCTGTTTCTTTTGCCTTCAATCCAACATATACTTTTGGTTTTTGAACGTCCATATGAAGTACACGATCGGCTACATCCACTTTTGTTGGTTCTTCCTCTAGAAAATGGTCAATTGGTGTTGCTTCTGGAAATTCTTTTTTACGTTGATTATCTTCAATAAACGCCATCATTTCTACCGGATCAACCGCACCAATGACGAATAAAAGCATATTTGACGGATGGTAGAATGTGTTGTAACACGTATATAAATGATCTGCTGTAATATCATCAATTGATTTCACAGTTCCGGCGATATCGATTTTTACCGGGTGGTTTTTGTACATATTTTCAATCGTACCAAAATATAAACGCCAATCTGGAGAATCATCATACATCGTAATTTCTTGACCAATGATGCCTTTTTCCTTATTGACCGTCTCTTCGGTAAAGTAAGGCTCTTGGACGAAATTTAATAATGTTTCGGTACTTTTATAAAGATGATCTGTCGCAGAAAATAAATATGCTGTACGTGTAAATGAAGTGAATGCATTTGCTTGTGCGCCAACCTCACTAAATTTTTGGAATACATCCCCATCTTCTTTTTCAAACATTTTATGTTCTAAAAAGTGAGCGATACCATCTGGAACCGTAATTTGTTCTTTTTCACCAATTGGTACAAATGTACGATCAGTGGAGCCATACTTCGTTGTAAAAGTCACAAATGTTTTTGAAAAGCCTTTTTTTGGCAAAATATACACATCTAACCCATTTTCAAGTTGCTTATAATATAATGTTTCATCTAGTTGTTTAAATTCAATTGTTTTCACGCGACTAGTCCTCCTTACCGCATAAGAAATACGTTGCTTCTAATTCAATTTTGTTTGCCATTTCCTGCACGTCTTCTTTTGTCACTTTTTGCCAGCGTGTTGTCCAAGTATCTAATGTAAATGGCTCATCTAATACTTTATATTGATCAAAAATCTCAATTTGACCACGCGGAGAATCTAATGCTTCTTTTAATTGGTTAATGAGCATTGCTTTTGTTTGTGCTAATTCTAAATCAGTAATTTCCCCGTTTTGAATCGCTTTTAGTTGTTCCGCAATAAGCTCACGTGCTTTTTCTTCATTTGTTGCTTCGATTCCTGACACGACAAATAGTAAGCCGTAGTATGATGAATACGAACTTGATGCATAGTAAGCTAAACTTTCTTTTTCACGTACATTCATGAATAATTTTGAATGGGCATAACCACCGAAAACACCATTGAAAATTTGCATTTTCGGATAATCCTCGTCACCAAAACGTACTGGTGCATTGTAGCCAATATGCAGCTTACCTTGTTTCATTTCTTGTGTTTCTTTCGTATACGGTGCAATTTCTTTTGAAGATGCTTCTGGCATATTCCAGTCGTGTTCTTTTCGATCAGTAAATGGTAATGCTTTTTGTACTTGTGCGGTGATTTTCTCAATATCTATATCACCGACCACATAAATATCAATTAAATCATTTGCTAGCATGTCTTCATATGTTTTTGTCAATGAATCCGGTGTAATTGCTTTTACCTCTTCAATCGTCCCATTGGCTGAAATGGAAGCGGGATCATTAGGACGCATAATTTCCATTAAACGTTTTTGTGCATAACGAGATTTATCGTCAAATACTGACTGAATTCGTTGAATAACCATTTCTTTTTCACGTTCTACAATCGTCTTTTTGAATACACCGTTTTCAAAATTCGGCTTAAAGATCGCTTGTTGTAGAAGTGAAATGACTTCATCTAATACATTAGCTTGTGATAAATACTGGTCATTTACTGTTTCAACATTCAATAACACTGTATGTTCTTTTCCGCGCTTTCCCGTATCAAAGTAAAGCACTGTGCCAAATAGATCGTCTAAATAGCTACGAAAAGCAGCTGAAGTTGGGAATTTCTCATTGCTGTGCTGTAAAACGTTGGTCAATACTGTACGCTCTGATGCAGCTTTATCATTTAAAGGGGCTCTCCATTTAATTGAAAAGTTGACCGTTTTAAATTGAGCCGTTTGTCGTATATGAAGCGAAACACCTTTCGCTATCTGTGTCGTTAAAAACAAAAAAACTCCTCCTGACTACCTAATTAAATATTTATTCTTCTACTATACATGTGTTGGCTTCACTTATGCAAAATTATTCCTTGAACAGTTTCTTTTATGTAATTAGCGTTTCCCAATTATGAAAAAATATAAGTACGAAAAAAACTGCCTACACAAATAGTTGCATTGTGTAGGCAGAAAAACATTATTTTTTATCGTTTTCCTTTAATATAAGGGACACCTGAAGCTTTTGGTGCTACAGCTTTACCAATGAAGCCTGCTAACGCGAAAATCGTTAAGACATACGGTAAAATTTGTAAAATTACAGATGGAATATTCTGAATGTACGGGATGTTTCCACCAGCAATACCTAATGTTTGTGCTAATCCGAAGAATAACGCTGCCCCTAAAGTTCCAAGTGGGTGCCACTTACCAAAGATCATAGCTGCAATGGCAATGAACCCTTGACCTGCAATTGTTGAAGCAGAGAAATCATTTGAAACCGTCATAGCTAGTGATGCACCAGCTACACCAGCCAATGCTCCTGAAATCATAACGCCGATATAACGCATTTTTGCTACGTTAATACCCATTGTATCTGCCGCCATTGGGTGTTCCCCAACTGCGCGTAAACGTAAACCAAATGGTGTTTTGAAAATAACGAACCACGCACCGAATGCGACAACAAATGCAATAATTGTCGTAGAATATACGTCATGGAATAATAACTTACCAAAGAACGGAATGTCTGACAAATACGGAATTTCAAAACGGCGAATTGGCGCTTGAATCATATCCGTTTGGCCTTTTTTATAAATTAATTTCACTAAGAATACTGTAATCGCAGCAGCTAACATATTGACTGCTACCCCTGTAACAGTTTGGTCAGCTCGGAATGTAACAGCAGCAACTGCAATAATTAATGAAAAGATTGCACCAGCTACTAGCGCTGCAAGTAAGGCTACCCAAATAACATTTTTTCCAAATTGGTCATAGTATTCTAAGTTCACATAAATCCCTGTAAATGCACCGACAACCATTAACCCTTCAACACCAAGACCGATTACCCCAGCACGCTCAGAGAATAATGCGCCAGTACCCGTTAATATAAGTGGTGTTGCATATAGTAGAGCAGAAGGGACGATAAAGTATAACACTTCTAAAAAGCTCATGTTATTGACCCTCCTTTTTCTTACCAAATTTCTGTAAAGCTACACGTAAAATATAACCGGATGCTACGAATAAAATAATTACTGCAATAATAATTGAAACAATTTCTTCTGGAATACCTGCGGCGTTTGGCATATTTAATGCCCCGTACTTAAGTGATCCGAATAATGATGCACCGAAGAAGACACCGATTGGATTATTTGCACCAAGTAAGGCTACTGCGATACCATCAAATCCAATACCTGATTGCACGGCTTTAATTGAAGCATTTTGGTATGTACCAAGTGCTTCCATCGCACCAGCAAGACCTGCAAATACACCTGAAACTGTCATAGCTAAAATAATATTTTTATTGACACTCATCCCCGCATATTCAGCGGCATTTTTATTGAATCCTACTGCCTTCAACTCGTAGCCACGAGTCGTTTTTTCTAGTAAGAACCACATAACAATTACCATAAGTATTGCTACAACAATACCTAGGTGAAGACTTGAATTATCAGTGACTTCACGTAACCATGTATTACGTAATGTTGCCGAAGCTAATACTGTTGGTGTTTTAAAGCCACCGTCTGATAATGATTTAATCGCAGCATTTGTTAAATATAACGCTGTGTAATTTAACATAATAGAAGCAATTACTTCATGTACATGTAGTTTTGCTTTTAAGAAACCTACGATAAATGCCCAGAAGGCACCTGCTAAAGCTGCTGCAATTAATGCTAATGGTAAGTGAATAATTCGAGGCAATCCTTCAATTGCATACCCTACATAAGCTGCTGCTAGCCATCCCATTAAAAGCTGCCCTTCTACTCCGATGTTAAATAAACCTGTACGGAATGCGAATGCTACCGCAAGACCTGACAAAATATATGGTGTAATTTGGCGAATTGTATTACCAATTGAATACGCATCTCCAAAAATACCGTTCCATAAAGCGATGTAGCCATCAATAGCGTTATAGCCACTGACAACCATCACAATTCCACCAACTAATAAACCTAGAATAACGGAAATGACAGGAACGAGTATATTAACTGCGCGACTTGACATTTATTCGTTCCCTCCCTTAGATGTACGTGTTTCACCGGCCATTAACAGACCTAATTCTTGTTCTGTAGTTTCTTTTGGATATACTGTATCAACGATTTTACCATCGTAAATTACAGCAATTCGGTCTGAGACATTCATAACTTCATCTAATTCGAATGATACTAATAATACTGCTTTTCCTTTATCACGTTGCTCGATTAAGCGTGAGTGGATAAATTCAATTGCGCCTACGTCAAGACCACGTGTAGGAAGTGCCGCAATTAATAAATCTGGATCACGGTCAACTTCACGGCCGATAATTGCCTTTTGTTGGTTACCACCAGATAATGCACGGGCAGGTGTCATTTCACCATTACCAGTACGAACATCAAACTCTTCAATAACTTGGCGTGCTTTTTCATTGATTTTGTTATAGTTCATAACAAAACCTTTTGAAATTGGCGCTTTATAATACGTTTGAAGTGCGATATTATGACCAATTGGGAAATCTAAAACAAGTCCGTGTTTATGACGGTCTTGTGGAATATGACCTAAGCCTGTTTCTGTAATTTCACGCGGTTTTAAACCAGTAATATCTTTACCGCTTAACATAACTTTACCGCTCTTAACTTTGCGTAAGCCTGTAATTGCTTCAATTAGTTCTGATTGGCCATTGCCATCGATACCAGCGATACCAACGATTTCACCACGGCGAACCGATAAATTTAAGCCTTTTACTTTTTCTATATTACGATAATCTGTAACAACTAGATTTTCAATTGATAAAATTTCTTCTGTTGGATGCGCTTCTGTTTTTTCTGTTTTAAATTCAACTTGACGTCCAACCATTAATTCTGCAAGTTCATTTGGGTTTGTTTCAGCTGTAACAACCGTCCCAATCCCTTCGCCTTTACGAATAATCGTAACACGGTCAGAAACTTCCATAATTTCTTTTAATTTGTGTGTAATAATAATAATCGATTTTCCTTCTTTTATAAGAAGTTTTAAAATAGTAATTAACTCTATTATTTCTTGCGGTGTTAATGATGCTGTAGGTTCGTCAAAAATTAAAATTTCTGCACCGCGGTATAATGTTTTCAAAATTTCTACACGTTGCTGCATACCGACAGAAATATCCTCGATTTTTGCATAAGGATCTACGGACAAATTATATTTTTTCGATAAAGCCGCGATATCTTTTGCTGCATCTTTAATATTAATTGCACCAAACTTTGTAGGTTCACTACCTAAAATGATATTTTCAGTAACAGTGAAGTTTTCCACTAACATAAAGTGTTGATGAACCATCCCGATACCTAAATCATTTGCTTTGTTTGGGTCGGTAATTTTTACTGATTTCCCACGTACTTTTATTTCACCAGCTTCTGGTTGATAAAGACCAAAAAGCACATTCATTAAAGTCGACTTACCTGCACCGTTTTCACCAAGTAGTGCATGAATTTCGCCTTTTCTTAATTGGAGGGTGATGTTGTTATTTGCTACGAAACCTCCAAACTCTTTACGGATTCCTAGCATTTCAATCACATGTTCCACTCGATTCACTCCTTTAGGCTAATATGAATTAAATTATTTTTTATTAAAATTAACACAGGAAAGATTTCATTTTGAAATCTTTCATCTATTAACTTTATTTTAAATTTATTCTACAAGTAATTAAAATAAACCTTTATTATTTCAATAAAGTAGAACGCTTACATTTGAATTTAACACATAAATTTACAAATGATTAAACGAATCTTGCGACTTTGTGTGTTTTTTGTTAACGGAATTTTCTGGAATTTAACAACACTCACAAAAACATCATAGGAGACATATGTCCCCTATGATGAATAGCTTCATAATAATGAATAATTTTAAGAATAATTATTCTTTTGGTTTTTCTTCAGAAACTTTAATTTCACCAGAAGCGATTTTTGCTTTATAATCTTCAACATCTTTTAAGATATTTTCTGGAATTGCACCACGAGAATCCGCTAAACCAACACCATCTTCAGCTAAACCGTAAA
>JAZUES010000309.1:0-5164 GCA_045640265.1 Solibacillus sp. | reverse complement strand
TCGAGGATCCAACATACTAAACTGATTCAAATAAGGGTGTGAAGTAAGCCGGTTTTTAATTCGGACTCTTAATTGGTCCCAGAGGCTGGTCGGCTTTCCTTCACTTCTACTATAAAAAAATAGTAGCACAAACCATGGCCTAGGTTTGTACTACTAATGTTAGTATGTTTTTGCACAAAAAAAGCAAGGAGAGTGAAATATAAGAGCTTTTTTACTAGAAAGTCTTTTCTTCTAGCGATTTGATAAGTATGATAGAATAGGCTATTTAACTTTAGAAAGGATGTTTTTTTGTGCAAGATAAGCGTTTTAAAATCGCACATAAGGAGGCACTTATAGGTGTCGGCCTTGTTATTTTAAATTTTGCTATTTGGTACGGCTTTGCATATGGGTTGGGCTCGGGTGATCCAACGGCGTATAAATATGTTCTTGGCTTCCCAGCTTGGTTTTTCTATAGCTGTATAGTAGGAACGATTTTTATGATTATTTGTATTTGGCTAGCGATAAAGCTTTTCTTCAAAGATATTTCACTTGAAGAGGAGGGGGATGACAAATGATTCATTGGTCAGTAATTATTCCACTAATTTTCTTTTTAATTATTATTTTCGGAATTGGGATTTGGGCTAACCGAAAAGTTCGTACGTCGAATTCGTTTTTACAAGAATACTTTTTAGGTGGACGTGAGATGGGTGGCTTCTTGCTTGCGATGACGATGATGGCTACTTATGGTAGTGCTTCAAGCTTTATCGGTGGTCCAGGGGTTGCTTATAATACAGGACTTGGGTGGGTGCTTTTAGCAATGGCACAGCTTCCAGCAGGCTATTTCGTATTAATGGTGTTAGGGAAAAAGTTTGCAATTGTTGCACGTCGAATAGAAGCAATTACATTAATTGACTTTTTAAAGAAACGTTATGAAAGCAATACGATTGTTATTTTATCGGCGATTAGTATTATCATCTTTTTATTTGCATCCATGACAGCGCAATGGGTCGGCGGGGCACGACTGATTGAGTCATTAACAGGATTGTCTTATACGAATGCGCTATTAATTTTTGCGGTCGTTGTATTAATTTATGTGATTATCGGTGGCTTCCGTGCAGTTGCATTAACCGATGCACTGCAAGGTTCGATTATGATTATCGGTACTGTCATATTATTAATTGCTACTGTAATTGCTGGTGGCGGAGTGGATAACATTATGCAAGGTTTAGTTGCAGAAAACCCTAACTTAGTCTCGCCATATGGTGCAGCAGAAAACTTAACGCCACTTTACGTATCAACATTTTGGATATTAATTGGTTTAGGGGTAATCGGTTTACCACAAATCGCAGTCCGTGCTATGAGCTATAAAAATTCTAAAAGCTTACATCGAGCAATTATTATCGGAACAATAGGTATCGGGACAATTATGTTCGGTATGCATTTAATTGGTGTATTTGCTCGACCAGTAATGCCTGGTATTGAAATTGGAGATAAAGTAATGCCAATGTTAACACTGGATGTTCTGCCACCTGTTTTAGCAGGGATTGTACTAGCTGCTCCAATGGCGGCGATCATGTCGACAGTGAATGCATTACTTATTTTAGTTAGTTCAACAGTTGTAAAGGATATTTATTTAAATTACATCAATCCAAAAGCAAGTGATGCGCAAATTAAAAAACGTAGCTTTTGGGTGACAACAGTTATTGGTATTGCTGTCGTATTATTTGCTTTAAATCCACCTGAATTATTAATTATGCTGAACTTATTTGCCTTTGGTGGTTTAGAATCTGCCTTCTTATGGAGTGTCGTTTTCGGCCTATATTGGAAAAAGGCGAATAAATACGGTTCCATTGCATCCATGATTGTTGGGTTAATATTATATGTTTTTATTTATAAATATCATGAAAATATTTTTGGAATGCATTCTGTAACCATTCCAATCATTGCTTCTTTCTTTGTCTTTATCATTGTTAGCGTAATCGCGCAAAAGATGAAAAAAATCGAAGACTATCACTTTTAAAAAAATAAACCGAAGTACATTAGAAATCATGTGCTTCGGTTTATTGACGTTTTACGGTTATTATTGTAAACTAGGTTACATAAAGTAACTAGATAAGGATTATGGTGATAAATATGAGGGATACAATGACGATATTAAAGGATAAAATGCAGCTTGTCGAAAGAAACGATTTACAAAATTTGGCGCTTGTAGGTCCGGTTAAATTACCTATTAGACAAGGGGAATTTGAAGCAACATTCAAATGGTACTCTTGGTTAGCAGTGGATAAAAAAGAAACAAAAGAAGAAGTTGTCGAGTCATTACACAAATTAAACTTAGCATTTGGACAACAATCTTCCGTTTTAGTATATGGAGATTTTGAAAATCGGGATGATGCGTTAATTCGTATGCACAGCATTTGTCATACTGGTGATATTTTTGGGTCGCAGCGCTGTGACTGTGGTTTCCAATTACATGAATCGATGAAAATGATTGCCGAGCATGGTTGTGGGGCAATTTTCTATTTAGCGGACCATGAAGGAAGAGGCATTGGTTTATTTTCGAAATCATTAGCTTATCTATTACAAGAAGATGAATATGATACCGTACAGGCAAACCATGCGCTTGGCTTTGAAGATGATACACGTTCATATGAGGATGCGATTAAAATTTTAGAAGCACTTCGTTCAAAACCTGTCACGCTTATTACAAATAATCCGAAAAAATTAGCTGCGTTAAAATCGCATGGCATGCTTTTAGATGGTCATGTCTCTTTATGGGGTGGCTTAACAGAAACGAACGCTCATTATTTGCAAACAAAAGTGCAAAAATCGGGGCATCTTGGAGATGTCGAAAAGTTAAACGCATAAGGAGAAATTGTGATGAAGTCTGATTATGAATATATGAAACTAGCACTTGAATTGGCAGCAAGTGCAAAAGGGAACACAAATCCCAATCCATTAGTTGGAGCAGTTATTGTCAAAGATGGTGTCATCGTAGGTACGGGTTTACACCGTAAAGCAGGCGAACCACATGCGGAAGTCCATGCTTTTCGGATGGCGGGTGAGCATGCAAAAGGCGCAACACTCTATGTGACGCTTGAACCATGTTCCCATTACGGGAAAACGCCTCCTTGTGCGAATCTTGTTAAAGAATCCGAAGTGTCACGTGTCGTTGTAGCTATGCAAGATCCCAATCCAGCAGTAGCAGGTCGTGGAATCAAATTACTTCGGGATGCAGGAATTGAAGTAGAAATAGGTGTTTTAGAAGCAGAGGCCCGTAAATTAAATGAACGCTTTATTCACAATATGTTAACTGAACGTCCGTTTGTTGTTTCAAAATTTGCCATGACGATGGATGGTAAAATTGCAGCTCATAATGGTCATTCACAGTGGATTACTTCGGAAAAGGCACGTGCAGATGTGCATCAGCTACGCCATGAAGTAGATGGTATTTTAGTCGGAGTAAACACGGTGTTGCATGATAACCCTAAATTAACAACGCGGCTACCTGAGGGTGGTGGACGTAATCCTATACGTGTCGTGTTGGATAGCACATTACGAACGCCGATAGATGCGCATATTGCCAACACATCTGAAGCTCGTACGATCATTGTGACGTCACTACAGGCAGATGTACAAAAAGCAATTCCGTTAGAAGAACACGGTATCACCATTATTCGTGTGCCATTAAACGAACAAGGAACCCTTGATATCGAATCAACTTTAAAAGCATTATATAAAGTTGGAATTACACATTTATTAGTAGAAGGTGGCGGTGCGGTCAATGCAGCCTTTTTAAGAAGTGGCTTAATTGATCAATACATCGTATACGTCGCACCAAAAGTGTTAGGTGGGGCTAATTCAATTACACCGTTTACAGGGGGAGACGTGGACTCCGTAGATTTAGCTACACAATTAGTATTTGATGAAGTGCTTCAAATAGGGGAAGATTTACGAATTATAGCCTATCCAAAAAAGGCGAGAAACAATGAATAAAAAAGTAGATGTTTGTATTGTAGGTGGCGGTCCAGGTGGAGCTCTACTTGCCAATCTATTAGCAAAGAATAATATTTCCGTTTTATTAATAGAACGTACAAATGAATTTGCGAAAACATTTCGCGGTGAACATTTAAATGAAGAAGGTGAACGTGTTCTAAAAGAGCATGGTTTATTTGAACGAATTGAACAGTTAGGCTTATTAAGAATGGAAACATTAGAATACTGGCAAAATGGGGAGTGTGTGAAAACAATTTTACCAGACGAAAATGTAGGACATTTAGGTATCCATGTACCACAAACACATCTACTTAAAGTCATTGTTGAACAGGCAAAAATGTATCCTACGTTTGACTTTATGCTAAATACTTCCGTAAAAGAGCTTATTCAAAATGACCAAGGGCACTATACAGCGATATGTGCCGTTCAAAATGGGGAAGAGTTTCACATTGAAAGTCAGCTAATCATTGGCGCGGATGGACGTCATTCAAGCGTTCGTAAGCTCGCTAATATAGATAGTACGGTGCGTAGTCATGGCTATGATTTACTATGGGCAAGAGTCCCGCAACCTGCTGGCTGGACACCCTCTATTAAAATGGCACTCGTAGACGATATGCAAATTTCAGTATTTACTCAAGCTAAAGGGTATGTGCAGATCGGCTGGAATATTGAAAAGGGAAGTTATCCAACTTTACGTAAACAACCATTCACACCGTTTATTGAAAAACTTTGCGTAGCTTTCCCGCAGCTTGCTCCGTCCGTAAATGAGCATATTCAGTCATGGAAGGATTTTGTATTGCTTGATGTGTTTAGTAGTACGAGCGAACAGTGGGGAAAAGATGGCATTATTCTAATTGGAGATGCCGTACATACGATGACGCCTACAGGGGCATTTGGTCTGAATAGCGCATTAATGGACGCCCATATATTAGCACAATACCTATTGCAAGAAGAGACATTTGACTATGTAAGCTGTGAAACAAAACGAAAAAAAGATATTGCTCAAATACAGGCAATGCAAATAGAAAAGGAACAAAAGTTCAGTGAAGCTTTTGTCGTATACAACTAGGAGATTAACATGAAATTTGGGTTTGACATTGATGATACGCTAATCGATTTACGTCGCCATGCGTTTCATTTATATAATAAAAAATTACAACAAAATATTGGTATGGATATTTTTGAAACG
>JAZUES010000308.1:0-6355 GCA_045640265.1 Solibacillus sp. | reverse complement strand
GAGCTTTACGGCCAGTAATTACGCATTGTTTTGGCATTGTAAAATTCCTCCTTACAGCTGAATCTGAAATCTATATTTCAGTTCGATATTTCACATACCATAATAATTTAACATACCTCCTGAATGAGTGCAAGACATTTTGCACAAGCTTTCAAGAAAAAAACCTTTACACCTATTTTTCATTACAATGATTACATATTTTGCAAAAAGGAAATAGAAGGAGTGATGAAGCGAAGCGTAGGTTTTTGAATAAAAAAATGGATTATTTCACGTAAAACTAGGAGATTAGTTTTGCTTTTATGTTTTGGTAGGTCGAAATTTGTCAAAAAATCAAGTTCGAACTAGACGAATGTGAACGTTTTCTTTTATAATCAACTTTTGTGTAGTACAATATAGATTAGTCAAATAGAGCCAAGGGGGCATACACTATGTCAGTTGAATTAAACAATGAATTCGGCCATATTGATATTTCCAATGATGTCATTGCACAAATTGCTGGTGGAGCGGCAATCGAATGCTACGGAATCGTGGGCATGGCTTCAAAACATCAAGTACGTGATGGTTTAACAGATATTTTACGAAAAGAAAATTTTGCAAAAGGTGTACTAATTCGTCAAGAGGATGAAGACTTACATATTGATATGTACATTATTGTAAGCTACGGTACAAAAATTTCAGAAATCGCATATCAAGTTCAATCGAAAGTAAAATACACAGTAAATAAAACATTGGGCATGAGCGTTAAGTCAGTTAACATTTTTGTTCAAGGCGTTCGTGTAGCGAACGTGTAAGAGGAGGAAATGAATCGGATGAAGTCTTTAGACGGAATTAAATTTGCCGAAATGGTTCAAATGGGTGCACATCACCTATACCAAAACGCAAGTTATGTAGATTCACTAAATGTATTCCCTGTACCAGACGGGGATACAGGTACAAATATGAATTTGTCAATGACATCTGGTGCAAATGAAACAGAAGCAAATGTAAGTGCACATATTGGTAAAACAGCACAGAGCTTATCAAAAGGTTTACTTATGGGAGCTCGCGGTAACTCAGGCGTTATTTTATCGCAATTATTCCGTGGTTTCGGAAAAGCAATTGAAAAAGACGCAAAAATTGATGCAAAAGGTTTTGCTAATGCATTCCAAGCTGGTGTTGACACAGCGTATAAAGCCGTTATGAAGCCAGTGGAAGGTACAATTTTAACGGTTGCACGTGAAGCAGCAGCAAAAGGTATTGAAGTGGCTGAAACTGAAGACGATTTAATCGTTGTTATGGAAGCGTTTATCACAGAAGCACAAGCGTCATTAAATCGCACACCTGATTTACTACCAGTACTTAAAGAAGTGGGGGTAGTAGATAGTGGTGGTCAAGGGTTATTATTTGTATATGAAGGATTCCTTGCCTCTATGAAAGGTGAAGCACTTCCAGAAAGAAATGAATCATCACTAGATGATCTAGTTAATGCTGAACACCACCGTGTTCAAGATTTCATGGATACATCGGATATCGTATTCGGTTATTGTACAGAAATCATGGTACGCTTCGAAGAGGGCAAAGTTCCTTTTGATGAGGAGCAATTCCGCCAAGAATTGAATCCAATGGGTGACTCTTTACTTGTTATTTCGGATGATGATGTTGCGAAAGTACATATTCACTCGGAAACTCCAGGTGCAGTACTTGCAGCAGGTCAAAAATATGGTAGCCTAATTAAAATTAAAGTAGATAACATGCGTGAGCAACACTCTGCAATTGTTAATGAAGCGCCACAAGCACCTAAAAAACAAGTACAAGCAAAAGTGCCATATGCAATTGTTACAATTGCAATGGGTGAAGGTGTAGCAAATTTATTACGTTCTATCGGTGCATCTTATGTAATCGAAGGTGGTCAAACAATGAACCCTTCTACAGAAGATATCGTAAAAGCTGTTCGAGAAATTGGTGCAGAACGCGTATTAATTTTACCAAATAACAAAAATATTATTATGGCTGCAGAACAAGCAGTTGAACTTTTAGATATTGAAGCTGCGGTTGTTCCAACGAAAACAATTCCTCAAGGGATGGCAGCAATTTTAGCCTTCAACACTGAAGAATCAGTTGAAAACAACAAAAACAATATGACAGCAGGCTTCGCTCATGTGAAGACTGGTCAAGTAACATTTGCAGTACGTGATACGTCAATTGATGGTGTAGAAATTCATAAAGATGACTACATGGCATTAGCTGAAGGTAAAATCATTTTATCAACTCCTGAAATGATGGACGCAGCTAAACAAGTGCTTGAAGGTTTAATGGATGAGGATTCTGAAATTGTAACTATTATTTACGGCGAAGATGCTACAGTAGCACAAGCAGACGAATTACAAAGCTTTATTGAAGGAAACTATCCAGATGTAGAAGTGGAGATTGTTGAAGGAAAACAATCATTATATCCATTTATTCTTTCTGTTGAGTAACATTTGACAAAAGCAGCGCGTACTGTATGTAAGTGCGCGCTGTTTTCTTTGATTATGTGAATCATTCCGGTAGTGCTTTAAAAATCATCGACTCTCATTCTTTTTATGAGAGTCGTATTTTAATTTATTAAATGCGTATGCACCAAGAATTTGTTTATTATAGTGTAAATAGGTACACTGTAAGTAAAAATAAGCACAAAAGAAAGGGAGGAAACATCATGAAATTTACATCTGTGTTTGATATTATTGGTCCCGTGATGATTGGTCCATCCTCCTCGCATACAGCAGGAGCAGCCCGAATTGGTCGTGTGGCACGTGATTTATTTGGACGCCAACCGAAATGGGTAAAAATTTATTTATACGGTTCATTCGCGGAAACTTATCGTGGTCATGGAACAGATGTCGCGATTGTTGGTGGATTACTAGATTATGATACAGACGATGAGCGAATTAAAACGTCATTTGCAGAAGCTGAAAAAGCAGGTTTACAATTTGAATTTATCCCAGAAACAGCGAATCGCGCGCATCCAAATACAGCGCGTCTCGTTATGGGCGACGACGAAAATGAAATGAGTGTTGAAGGTATTTCAATCGGTGGCGGTAAAATTGAAATTAGTGAAGTAAATGGCTTTAAATTACGCTTAACAGGTGGTATGCCGGCAATCCTCGTAGTTCATGATGACCGAGCAGGTTGTATTGCAAATGTAGCCAACTGTTTAGCAATGCATAACGTGAATATCGGACATATGGAAGTTTCACGAATTGAGCGCGGTTTAACAGCATTAATGGTTATTGAAATCGATCAAAATATCGACGAACGCATTTTATCTCAAATTTCATACATCCCATATATTACAAAAGTTTCGAAAATTAATAACTAAGGGGTGCTCATTATGGATGTTTTATTTCGAAATGTTCGAGAGTTAGTCGAACGAGCGGAAAATGAAGGAAAACTCATTTCAGAATTAATGATTGAACAAGAAATGATTATTAGTGGTCGTAGTCGAGAAGAAATATTTGCTCAAATGGACCGTAACTTAAGGGTCATGGAAGAAGCTGTAGAACGCGGGTTAAAAGGTGTTCAATCCGTTACAGGTTTAACAGGTGGCGATGCTGTGTTAATTCAAAATTATATTGCTAATGGTAATTCATTGTCAGGCGATTTATTGCTTGATGCGGTTAGTAAAGCAGTTGCAACGAATGAAGTGAACGCTGCAATGGGGACAATTTGTGCAACACCAACAGCAGGATCAGCAGGTGTCGTACCAGGAACACTATTTGCTGTACAAAATAAATTAAACCCAACACGTGAACAAATGATTCGTTATTTATTTACGTCAGGGGCCTTTGGATTTATCGTTGCGAATAATGCATCAATTTCTGGGGCTGAAGGCGGATGCCAAGCGGAAGTAGGAAGTGCCTCTGCAATGGCAGCTGCAGCAATTGTTGAAATGGCTGGTGGAACTGCGCAACAAAGTTCAGAAGCATTTGCGATAACTTTAAAAAATGTACTTGGTTTAGTTTGTGACCCAGTAGCAGGTTTAGTCGAAGTTCCTTGCGTTAAGCGTAATGCAATGGGGGCTGCCAATTCCCTTGTAGCTGCTGATATGGCGTTGGCTGGTGTAACTAGTCGTATCCCTTGCGATGAAGTTATCGGTGCCATGTATCGAATCGGTCAATCGATGAGTTCAAACTTAAAAGAAACAGCACGTGGCGGATTAGCCGCAACACCAACAGGTAAAGCAATCACACATGCAATCTTTGAAGGCGGCGACCTAAAAAGTATTTTAAAAGGACGCGTGAGTAATAACTAAACAAAAAGTAAGAATGCTTAAAGTAACATTTAAGTGTTCTTTTTTTGTGTTAAGGGGATTGCCTAGCAAGTCATTTTCTAAATAAAGCGAACTTGTTAAATAAGTGAGATAAGGTGATGCGGTTTGGCGAGCTACCGCATATCAGCAGCAGGGTCACGTGGTACGTGTCCCTACTACTGATACTGTTGCGGTATGCTAGGCTCGCCAAATAAAGCATAGTCTATTAAATTATATTTAAAGAGGTAAGGCGCTGTTGCAAGCAAAGGCGCCGTTTCTTTTAAATAGAGCGAAACTGCTGAATACAGTGGAACAGGAGAGTAGCATAGTTAAACTTATTCCAATAAAGTGTTATGAAGGTGTATGGGTTTTGGCGGGCTAAGCGCATGAATCGCACAGCTTTGTTGCACAAATCTGTACGACTCATCTTTGCGCTTTGGTACTGCACCCCAAAAGTTAGAGCTAAAAACGAACTTTTGGGGTGATGTTATGCCTAAGGCGAAGTATAGTGAAGAATTTAAATTAAAGGTCGTTCAGGAATATTTAAATGGCCCTTATGGTTATCGATTAATTGCAAATAAATATGCACCACTCGTACCCTCACAAGTAAGACGCTGGGTAAGCGCCTATAAAGCATTTGGGCGAAATGGGTTAGCGGTGAAAAAGAAGGATCAAGTTTATTCTGTTCAATTCAAGTTAAATGTACTAAACTTTATGAAACAAACAGGTGCTTCTTTACAGGAGACAGCGATTCAATTTGACTTGAACGACCCTAATTTGGTCTCGAAATGGAAAGTTAAATTTTCAAAGGAAGGTATAGAAGGCCTGGAACGCGTGAAAGGATGGCCAACTATGCCTAAAAAAACAAATAAAACGAAACAAGAAATAATGTCACGCGAAGAGCAGCTAGAACGAGAAGTGGAGCTACTTCGTTTAGAGGTCGCTTATTTAAAAAAGTTGAGGGCTTTTCGGGAGAACCCAAAAACATTCCTCGAAAAGCACAAGCAACCATTGCCTTCGAGCTTAAAGAAGAAGGATTCCGATTAATCGATGTCTTAAAACAAGTAGCGATTCCAGAAGCAACGTACCATTATCACATCAAGCAACTCAAAAACGAGAACCCAGATGAAGCTTGGAAAGCCTTGATTTTAGAGACGTTTGAGAAACATGAAGGGCGATATGGTTACCGTCGGATTCATGCGGAATTAAAAGCACAAGGGTACATGATTAATCACAAGAAAGTACAGCGCCTCATGCAGGAATTGAACTTGAAATGTGAGAAATTTGTACGCAAGTCACGCTATAAATCGTATAAAGGGACTGTTGGAAAAGTGGCTAAAAACCGTATGAATCGTCGCTTCAGTACACCACATGCCTTACAGAAAGTCGTAACGGACGTAACAGAGTTCAAGTGTACAAATGACGAAAAACTGTATTTAAGTCCACTTATGGACTTATATAATGGAGAGATAATTGGATTTAGTATCTCAAAACGGCCGACACTAGAGTTCGTCATGGCATCACTCAAACAAGCGCTCCCAGTCCTACAGGATGGCGCAAACTATCGAATAACGATTCACTCTGATCAGGGCTGGCACTATCAACATAAAGCATGGGTACGCACGTTAAAGCAGAACAAGATTTTCCAAAGCATGTCTCGCAAAGCAACCTGTGCAGATAATGCGGCCATGGAAAACTTCTTTGGCTTATTGAAACAAGAAATGTATTACGGTGAGGAATTAACCTCTTATGAAGCGTTAAAGAAGAAAGTCGAAGACTATATCGATTACTATAATAACGAACGAATTAAACAGAAACTGGGTGGCATGAGCCCAGTAAAATACCGAACTCATGTCAACCAATTAGCTGCATAATAAAACTCTAACTTTAAGGGGTCACTACCCTTTGCGCTTTATGCAAAGCCCGCCATATAAAGCGTAGTCTATTAAATTATATTTAAAGAGGGAAGGCGGTGTTGCAAGCAAAGGCGCCATTTGTTTAAATAAACCGGATTTGCTAATCAAAGTGATTATTAGCGATTCTCTTATTATAAGTGGATGATTGAATCATTATGGTTCGCGGTATTTC
>JAZUES010000307.1:0-2036 GCA_045640265.1 Solibacillus sp. | reverse complement strand
TTTATATGTGTTCTTAAACACATTGTTTTGGGGTGATTTGATGATAGATCCAACAGCAATAGTTTTAGTAGTGGCATTAGGAATTATTACTGTATTAAAAATTGTAAAAATTTTAAATAAAATATTTGGTAAAGGGTAGAGAGAATAAATGGAATCAATAGCAATAGCAGCAATAATATTGACAATTGTTATGTCAGTAACGGTGGTATGTATATTAGGTATAATATCGATAGGTAAAAAATGTAAGTAATATCCCTCATAAAATTTAATTTAACATATCGAGTGGCAAAATAAAGATAACCTAATGAAAATAGATGTAGGTATCTTTTTTTCCATGGATTTGTTGATGTTTCGAATAATGTTTGTTCATCAGGACGTTTTCCGTTAACGGATCCGCGTCTTGTATTTCCTTTGTGTTTTGTTCCCTGATTAATCCAGTAACAAGTATTGCCACGATAAAAGTGGAAATAATGATTTTCGTTATTCTGTTTTATACGCAATGAATAAAGTAACGGTGCATCCGGTGGTTTATTACATACGTAATTTTTCTCTTCAGTATCAAGCATACAACGACGTGCTACGTTAGAATAATCACCAAATTTATCTTCTAATACTGGCATGCATGTTTCGATCATAACATCCTTTGTAGCTTCGCCGTTTATGGATCCTCGATAAATTCCATACTTAAAAGGTGAAACACCAAAGAACTGTAATAATGGTGATTGTAAATTAGAGAAATTGCCATATAGAATAGTTCTTACTCGTGGGTATCCGTTCTTTAATGTTCTATGTCTGCTATCGTGATCGATTGTATTGATAATCTTCATTATAGCCATACCTTCATTATCAATACCTGGTAATTTTTGCCAAGCTTCGGGTAAATATTCATCGAGCCACACCCAAGCTATTTGCTCGTTAAAGATCATCTGTTTTATTGCATTAACGTGTGCAATTACCAAGAACCAACCGATTGGTACTTTATCTTCATCTAAGTACAATTCAACGCAATTTTTACCTTTTTTCCATTTAAATCTAGATGCGCTAATAGGTTCATGAGGATCGTTAGCTGATGGTCTTATAAATTGTTCAGTCCATGAACTTATAGCAGCATCTCTGTCATTCTTAGTGCGATATAGACATACAAATCGTTCATTATATTGCTTATAACGTTTGATAAACTTCCATTTGCGTCCGTATGATTTACCGACTCCGCGCTCTGAGTTTTTGATGTAAATAGATGCGGGATATGATAGTAATTTATCGTCATTTTCGTAACCATTTTTTCCGATCATGTTTATCCGTTGTATGTATATTTTAAAGTAAATTCATCAGATGAATAGTAGGGGTCGTTAATTCCCGTGATTTTTAAAACTTCTAAGAGCTTCTCCCTTTTTGAGTATGGTTTTTGTGCTCTGATTTCAAAAGGTGTAGGCTTTAAGTAAACTCCTCCGGGAACACTTACTGGTTTTAATCCACCGTTAATTTTTACACCGATTTTGAAATTATCGAATGTTAATGACTTACCATTTTCTATTAATGGATTAGATTGTTTTTTTAAGCCAGCTACCGTTGTTATCAGTTTATTGTTTTCATATCCGATGTAACATTTAGAGTGCAAGTATTTTGCGCATTTAAATGAGTGTTCTAATTTCCACAATCCTAATTGTCCTGTGCTGTTCTTATCGTAAACCTCTTCTAAGGGTCCTAGATCGCCTTTTAAGACGTGAATACTGTCAGTGTCAGTATATACAAATCTATCTTTGAAAAAGCGCGCTAAACGCGTTAGACGCAATTTAGAATATCCTGTAATTGCTGTTGCTAATGGAGAGTAATCTTTAACGAATTGATTGCGTTGAGGAATTTCAGTATTGATCATTTTGCCGTTATCTTCGATTTTGTGACAACGTCTACGTTTTTGTCCAAATTTGCCGTATAACGAGTTCATTAATAGTTTATAAACATCTTTTAAAACTTTGTTGTTTTCTTTACCATATTTTTGCTTTTTATCATATAAACGTTTAATATAACTTCTAAAA
>JAZUES010000306.1:0-4224 GCA_045640265.1 Solibacillus sp. | reverse complement strand
CTTGGGCTTGGGGCGAAAAAGGTGCTCGCTTAACATCGATTTCACCAGGTACAATTGATACTCAGATGGGCCGCGCGGAAAAACAACAAAGTCAACAAATGGCTGTTCTTCTACAGCATACGCCACTACGTCGTGAAGGCGATGCAGATGAAATTGCAAAAGTGGTAGAATTTTTACTAAGTGATGCAGCGTCTTACGTAACAGGAACAGACATTTTAGTAGATGGCGGCACAATTGCCAACATGGCACGCATGCGTCAAGCTATGCAACAAAATCAATAAAGAAAACTTAAAGCCACTCAATTTTGAGTGGCTTTTTTATGGTTATACTTCTACTTCTACAACTTGCTTCGTTTGTTGCTTTTTCAGTTCAGGATGTGCCATTTCTATTATGGATGTACGTAATAATAACAGTACACAAGCGATTAGTATCATACCACTGACGATTAAAATCCACTCCGCTGGTAAAAAGTCATATAAAAAGCCATATAAGAGTGTACCAATTGGGATCATACTCATTGACATCATTTCAACAATCCCGAATACGCGCCCGCGATATTCCTCTTCAACGGATAGCTGAAACATGACTCCAATTGGTGTATTGACTAAAACGCCAAATACTCCAAATAAAAACATGACAATGAAATAAAAGCTGAAATTCAATAGTGTTGAGAATTGAAAGAATAATGGGAGTGCAGCTACAAGTATTAAAGTAGACATTAAAAGTAACGATTTTTTTACAAAAACTAATGGCTGTTTCACATTCGAACGAGAGGCGAAATAAATAGACGTTACGAGCATACCAACCGCTGCACCTGCTTCCGTAAAGCCAATTAAAGTTGGGTTTAATTTTAAAATTGTGACTAAAATAAAGTCGCCGCCAATGTTAATGCTAGTAAAGAATAAATTAATCCATAATGCCATCCATAAAATCGCACGTAAAACCTTTTGTTTCCCTACATAGCTGAAACCCGCCTTTAAACCTTGAAGCATCGTCTCTTTTTGAACATCATTTGTAGCCGCTGTTTTTTTGTAAAGCGTAAAGTTCATTGTCGATTCAAGTGAAAGTGTAATTACAGCAGCAACAATGAATGAGGCTAAAAAGATTTCCATTGAAACAAAGCCAAATAACATCCCACCAAATATAGGACCACCAATTCCTGAAATCGATTGCGATAATTGGTTAAAGCTCATTGCTTTTTGTAAACGGGCTTCATCCACTAAATTCGCAATGGAAGCAGAGAAAGCAATGCTAGAAAATGAACTGAAAATGCTATTAAAAACTGTAGCTATATAAATTGCCAGTAAGGATAATTCGACTGTATGGGTGTAGAACAATAAAGTACTAACTGATAAAATGACACCCGCTTGCCCACCAAGCACTAACCATTTACGAGGAATACGATCTCCTAGCAACCCTGCAAGTGGTGAAATAATCGTTCGCGGTAAATAACTGAGTAAAATATTTGTCGCAAAACTTAAAGAAGAACCAGTTATCGAAAGAATATACATACTAATACCAAATGCATAAACATGTGAACCAAGTGACCCAATCATTTTACTGACAAGAAATGTGTACAAATGATAGGTTGCCTTTTTCTGTTTTAACTGTTCGTTCATGTTACCAAACCTTTCTTGTTTAATTTTATTAAACTAATCATAAATTAAACAAAAGCAAAAAGCAACATTAAGTTTAATTAAATTTAAAAATAATTAATAAAAAGATATTCCTTAATTTTTACTTGTTTAATTTAATTTAAAATAATATCCATCTACTTAGGGATTTGGTACACTAAACATATGAGGTGACAACATGATAAATATTGGGTCTAAGATAAAAGAGTTACGAAAAGAGCGGAAGATGACGTTGGCTGATGTTGCAGGCGACCGTATTACAAAGGGGATGCTCAGTTTAATCGAAAATGGCAAAGCACAACCATCAATGGAAAGCTTGCAGCATATAGCAAAGCAATTAAATATTGACGTGGCTGAGCTTATGCAAAATGGGGATAGTGAAGAAGTTCGTGAACTATACTTACAAGCAGAGGATTTAAGCTTACAAATCAACGACGAATATGTAAAAGATACCTATATGGCACTTCAACAAAAGCTTCATGATTTAATTGAACCATTTGTAAAAGAGGGGAAATTAAAAGGACAAACTTATGAGGAAGTTCGTTTGTATGAGATGTATTTGGGCATGCGAAATCGATTAAATATCGATAAGTCACTCGAACCAATTTTTGAAGTCATTCCTATGTATGAACAGGTACATGCGTATTCGAAAATTATAAACGTGTATAGTCGCTTAGCAGGCTATATGTTTGAAGAGCGAAAATATGAAGATGGATTGACCTTTTTATTAAAGGGAGAAACCTATACAAAACGTTACGGGGATTTAATTGGGGATTTAGAAAAGTTAGATTTATATTACAATATTACGGTTCTTTATGCAGCGGTAAATGAAAATGAGCAGGCTGAGAAGTATTTAGAAATGGCATTGAAAATTGCAAAAGAAAAGAAAATTTTGTATCGTATAAATGACTTTTATCGCTTTATATTTCTTAATCACTGTGCCGATGAAAACGGGGAAAAGGCTGCCTTTTATTTAAGAAAAATACGCTTACTTACGGAAGTGTTAGAGGACCCTATTGAAATTTTAGTAGAACAAATTTTAACGTTATTTTACATTAATCATATTGAAAAGGATTATGAAAAAACAATTGCGACAACGTTTAAAAAATCGACATTACCTGATGAAGTGTTAGAAGAAATTAATTATTTTGCTAAAGGCGAATATGCTTTTGCGTTTTGGAAGCTAGATCGAATTGATGAAGCGCTTGCCCAATTGATCGATTTCAAAGTTACATTTGATGTTAATCAGCATCCAATCGATTTAGTTCGTTATTATCGTAGCTATGCAATCCGTGCACTTTGCTATTACGAAAAAGGCGATAAAGAGAATGCGAAGCGAGACATTTTATATGCAGTCGATGGCGTGAAGAATTTTAAAGAACTGTTTGGTAAACAATTTATTTTAGATGCATATGAAACGATTATGAAAAAATAATTTTTATAGAAAATCCCCATGATTAACAAATATTTTTGTTAGCCATGGGGATTATTTTTTTTTCTATTATTTAAAGGCTTCTACTAAAGCGCGGCCATCAATTGCCTCAAAGTCCAATCCTAAAATATGAGCAATGGTTGGCCCGATATCAATGACGCCGACATTTCCTAATTCGTAGCCTACTTTTAAAGAATTCCCCGAAATAACTAGATTACTCGTATAGTCGGGAATGTCAGGCGAATAGCCATGTGTTGCGTATACTTTACCAGCGGCATGTAAATCTACAACAACCTCTTTCTTGTGGTCGTCTTCAAAGCAGTAGCCTTCTTTTGCTTCAATCATATAAGAGAATTTCTCTTCTACATGCATCAAATCTAAAACTTGTTGATCATAAATTGCTTCAATACCATAGTCTTCATTTTGCGCGGCTTCTTCTAAAAGTTGAAGTGCTAATTTCAAGGCTTCTTCATCATCTGGTTGCACATGTAAATACGCGGCACCACCAGCACCCTGTACATACGCACGCCATTTCATCTCACCATTTTCTTCAAAAATGAGTCCGTTTTCAAATAATAGACGATTCAAATGTACTTTGTACTGAACATCGAGTTGACCGTGATCGCCAATAACGATAAAGGTAGTGTCGTCATAAATACCAGCATCGATTGTAGCCTGTATAATGTCACCAAGCCGTCTGTCCATGCGTTCAATGACGGCTTCAATATGCGGTCCCTTTGTACCAAGCAAATGCTTCGTATCATCTAAATCAATTAAGTGCATGAGAAGCAAATTCGGTTTTTTCTTTTTAATCGTATCGACAGCACAAAGCGTTGTAAAATCATCTAGCTCCGGTTGTTCGATACCGTTACGGACTTTACCATGTTTTAATTCCATAGCGAGTGTAAATAGTTTACTCCCGTTCCTTAAAACTTTGTGCGCTTGGTTTTCATTTTTCACGGCTCTGATTTCTGGAATATTGTAATTAATATTCTCTTTACCTGATACTGGCCACAGTAGTCCCGCTGTTTTCAAGCCTTTTTTTTGCGCTGCCTCATAGACGGTTGGAAGCTTAATGTCGTCACGGAACCAATGCCAACTTTGATTTTTTTCTGTAACGAACGGCTGGAAGGGGTTATTATGATAAACCCCATGCTT
>JAZUES010000305.1:0-4568 GCA_045640265.1 Solibacillus sp. | reverse complement strand
TGTAATGTTTCATTTAATAAGTTAATTACTGTCATGTTTTGACCACCTTTAGTTCATTGGCTTTAGTGTACCATATTCCCATGTTTATTTACGTTTTATTCGAATTGAGGTGTGAAATTATCTTTACAAGGGGATTTTCAAGCTAGTCATAAGTGTATGGGGTTTTGGCGGGCTAAGCGCATGAATCGCACAGTTTTGTTGCACAAATCTGTACGACTCATCTTTGCGCTTTATGCAATGCCCGCCAAATAAGGCATAGTCTATTAAATTATATTTAAAGAAGTAAGGCGCTGTTGCAAGCAAAGGCGCCATTTGTTTTATAGAGAGAATCTACTGAATATGGTGTCATAGCTAATCCTTTTTTCAATAAAAGTTTATGAAGGTGTACGAGTTTTGGCGGGCTAAGCGCATGAATCGCACAGCTTTGTTGCACAAATCTGTACGACTCATCTTTGCGCTTTGTGCAAAGCCCGCCAAATAAAGTGGAGTCTATTAAATTATATTTAAAGAAGTAAGGCGCTGTTGCAAGCAAAGGCGCCATGCTTTTAAATAGAGCAGATTTGTTAAACAAAGTGATTCTCAGCGACTGTCTTATTATAAGTGGATGATTGAATCATTATGGTTAGCGGTATTTCTAATGCTTTCTTCTTTAAATAGAAATGTTGAAATGCAGTGATAACTCCTTTAACCATTTACATAGGAATAGCTATCTATACTAGAAAACCTGCGCCTTGCGATAGCATAGCGCCTACGGTTTTCAAAAAGGTTTGTAACAACGACACACCTTATATCGGCGGGCCTTACACACAGCACAAAGAACATTCACAGAGACTCTGTAAAGAGGCTTTGTGAATGTGTGCTGAGCCCGCTGAATGACTACCCCAATCCCACCTTATTAGGAAGGAAATACTACCTTTTAGAAAGACCGGCGCCTTGCGTAGCATAGCGCCTAACCGCATTTAAAGAATATTTGACAAGATACACTTTGTATTGGCGGGCCTTTCACACAGCACAAAGAACATTCGCAGAGACTCTGCAAAGAGGCTTTGTGAATGTGTGCTGCGCCCGCCGAATGACTATCGCCAAATATCCAATATATTCAGAGGGGAGGGGAAATACTTTGATATTGCAAAACATATCGATTAGAAATTACACACGTTCGATGATGAGTGCGATGCCTTGGCCACCGCCGATGCAGAGACTTGCGACTGCATACTTTCCGTTACGACGTTGTAACTCGTAAGCGGCCGATAAAATGATCCGTGTACCACTTGCACCTACTGGGTGGCCAAGTGCAATAGCGCCTCCATTTACATTTGTTTTTTCACGGTCTAAGCCTAATTCCTTTTCTACAGCAATATATTGTGCGGCGAATGCTTCGTTAATTTCAAATAAATCAATGTCTTCTACTGTTAAATTTGCACGTTCAAGTGCTTGGCGAATAGCTGGGGCTGGTCCAATTCCCATAACAGACGGATCCACACCTACAATCCCCCAGGATACGATTCGTGCGATTGGCTTTGAATTATTGCTATTAACAAAATCTTCACTTGCTACAATGACCGATGCTGCGCCATCATTAATTCCTGATGCGTTTGCTGCGGTTACTGTTCCTTCTTTTTTAAATGCAGGACGTAACTTTGCTAAGTTAGCTAGTGTATTTCCATCTTTAATATGCTCATCCTTGTCTATGATGAGTTCACCTTTTCTGGTACTTACAACAACCGGAACAATCTCTTTTGCAAATTTTCCTTGTTCTCTTGCAGAAGCCGCACGATCATTTGAAAGAATTGCAAACTCGTCCTGTTCCTCACGTGAAATATTATATTGCTCTGCTAATTTCTCTGCCGTTAATCCCATTCCATTTCCGGTATATCGATCCGTCAATGTCGCCTGCAGCATATCAACAAACTGAAGATTCCCCATTTTTGCAGTTGCAAAGCGTTGCTCGAAATTTGAGTATGGTGACTGTGACATATTTTCCGCACCACCTGCTAACACGACTTCCCCTTCGCCAAGTTGTATCATTTGTGCAGCAGAAACGACTGATTGCATGCCTGAACCACATAAACGATTTAATGTAAGCGCAGGAACTTCCTTTGGTACTCCTGCATAAAGGCCAATATGACGCGCTAAATATGCTGAATTTTCACCTGTTGTAATTACACCACCATAAATAACGTGATCGACTTGCTCTGGTTGAACATTCGAACGCTTTAAAGCTTCAATTGCTGTTTTTGTTCCTAATTGCACAGCATCCACCGTTGTAAAAGATCCACCAAACGCAGTGAAAGCCGTTCGTGCGCCGTCGATAATATAAACATTTTTCATTCTCCCAATCCCCTTTGTAAAAATGATTTATTTTAAAATTTGCTTAGCAATAATGCCCTTCATGATTTCCGTTGTCCCTGCATATATAGCAGCAACTGGTATATCACGATAGCGTCGTGCAATTTCATATTCTTCCATATAACCGTAGCCACCATGAAGCTGCAGGCATTCTGCTACAACACGTTTAGCCATCTCACTGATCCACCATTTTGCCATTGACACTTCTTTTACGATTTCTTCTCCGGCGATATGTTTTGCAACAAGCGAATCTACATATGTACGACCAATCTCAATCTCTGTCGCCATTTCTGCTAATTTAAATTGAGTATTTTGGAAATCTGCAATGCGACTACCAAAGGCTTTGCGCTCCTTTACATAATTCACAGTTAACTCAAAACTACATTCTGCTTCGACTTGTGTTTCAAGTGCGACAATAAGACGCTCTTGCTGTAACTTTTCCATTAAATAATAAAACCCGCGATTTTCTTCACCGAGTAAATTTTCTATAGGTACGCGTGCATCTTCAAAAATGAGTTCACCTGTGTCTGCGCTATGCATACCGATTTTATCTAGCTTTTTCCCACGTTTAAAGCCAGGTGTTCCTGTCTCGACTACGAGTAAGCTAATCCCTTTATAAGCTGGTGTTGCTTGTGGATTTGTTTTGCATACAACAATGACATAGTCAGCATGTATGCCATTAGTAATAAACGTTTTTTCACCATTTACAATAAAATGCTCTCCATCACGTATAGCCGTCGTTTGAATACCCGCTAAATCAGAGCCAGCACCAGGTTCTGTCATCGCGATTGCTGAGATAAATTCTCCCAATACACTTTTAGGAAGCCACTTTTCTTTTTGTGCATTTGTGCCATATGCTTCAATATAGGGTGTCACAATATCTGAATGTAGCGCAATCCCACTCGCTAAACCTGCACCAACTCGTTCTAATTCCTCTGTTAAAATAGCTGAATAACCGAAGTCTAGGCCCAGTCCACCATATTCCTCACTTACCATTGGACATAAAAAACCGTTTTCACCTAACTTCAACCAAAAATTATGAGGAATATCACGGTCTTTCTCCCATTGTTCAAAATAAGGATATGCTTCTTTTTCTAGCATTTTTCGCAAAGCTTTTCGAAACATATAATGTTCCTCTGTGTATATTTCCAAATCGCCACCCCTTAGTTTTCAGAAAATTTATACATTTAAATTGTATCAGTCGGAAAAAATAGAAACAATGATTTTTCGAGAATCATTATGAAATATAAAATAACTAGTTATTTCCTAGATAAAGAACATATCTTTTAAAAAAATTATTAGGAAAATCAGTAAAAATCCGTTAACATATGAAATAGAAAAAATCCCTTTTCAGTTATTTAATTTAATTACGGTGGTGAATTTTTTGCAGTACGCGATTTTAGGTGATTTACACTCACATTATAAAAACACTAAAAAGGTTTTAAGTCATATAAGTACAGTGGCTCCAACAGCCGAAATTATCGGTTTAGGCGATTTATTTGAATGTACCATTAGTAAGAAAAAAGCGCAGATAACTCGAAATGCTAAATTGAAGGATGCTGCTATTATTGAGGAAAAATTTTTAAACTTACTTACGTTCCCTTCAATTATTGGGAACCAAGAAGAACGTATTGCACTCGTTACGGGAGACCAACGTTTTTTACAATATGAACTAGAGAAAAAAATTGATCATGCCACGCTCATTCATGGTCATCAATTCGATTGGGATGAATCATTTCAACCCACTTTTCCTCCTATTAAAACGCCGTTATTATTTTTTGGTCATAGTCATGAAGCTGCGATTTATGCGGATGGTGTTCGGCAAAAAGTCCCTTACAATATTCCGTTAGCCATTGGACAAAAGAGTTATCAAATTAATGTTGGGGCTGTTGTGGATAATAAAGAATGGTGTTTGTATGACAGTGACGCTATGACAGTCACATTTATGCATGCATAAAAAAAGGCTAGGACGTGAGAAATTTCACGACCTAGCCTTTTTTTATTTCATGTCTAATTTCCCGTAATTTTATATATCTGGTAATTCAGAATCCATTCCGAACTTTTGTCGGAAACCGCATTTTTTGCATAATTCTTCTACAGCTTCTCTGCGTGAAAAGCCATCCACTAAATTTTGTGCGCGATCACTCTCAATAATGTCGCCGAATTTTTGTTCATGTACATTACCTAGATTAATGACACCTTCTCCATCTAAACAACAA
>JAZUES010000304.1:0-2766 GCA_045640265.1 Solibacillus sp. | reverse complement strand
TAGCAGGTCTCAATGTATTTCTTGTTTTAGCTTGCGGCATTGGCATTGCAGGCATTGTTGGATTAATTGATGGTAGCTATGATGTTATGAGCCTTGTGCAAGCAGCTGGCGATGGTATGGCAGGAATGTTCGAAATGGCATTTTTAGCGATTCTTATTGCAGGAATGGTAGAAGTCATCAAGCATAATGGTGGTATTGATTTTATCTTGCAATTGGCCACACGTAAAATCAAATCCAAAAAAGATGCAGAATTTGCAATGGCAGGTTTAGTAAGCTTGACGGATTTATCAACTGCCAATAATACAATCGCAATCTTAATTGCTGGACCACTCGCAAAAAATATTGCCACTCAATACGATATTGAGCCACGAAAATCAGCAAGTATTATCGATATTTTCTCTTGTGCAATACAAGGATTAATTCCATATGGTGCACAATGTTTAGTTGCCGCTGGTGTCGCTGGCATTTCGCCAATTACTATGATGCAATACTCGTATTATTCAATATTTATTGCAATTTGTGGCGTTGTCGCAATACTCATTGGTTATCCAAAAGCTAAAAAAATACGTGCTTAATATACACATGCCCTCATTCGCCTATTAATTGTGATGAGGGCTTTTTTATATGTTGAAAAGGTCTGAAAAATAGGTACGAAACAATTTTGAATGATTAATAAGGAATGAATTTGCTCTATTTGCTTATACTATATCCAGTGAAGTGGACAGGCTTTGCAGCAAATTATTTTCACAAATATCCTAGAATCGAGGGCACAATATGTATTATTACAAAGAAGAATTAATAAATATTATTAAACCCGATAAACCAGACCCGCAAGCCGCGCGTGTTATGCAAGAAATTCTTGGTGGTCATTATGGTGAAATGCGAACGATGATGCAATACTTTTTCCAAAGCTCCAATTTTAGAGGCAAAGAAACGCAATATCGCGATTTACTTCGAGGCATTTTCTTAGAAGAAATTGCTCATGTAGAGCTCGTTCAAAATACAATTAATCAATTATTAAATGATTCAGGAGAATCTATTGCACCTGGAAATAGCGGTTCAGATCAATCTCCTTTGGATGATGCCGTCCGACATGCGAATCCACATCATTATATTATTGGAGCTCAAGCTTCCTTACCTGTTGATGCTGCAGGGAATCCTTGGAATGGTTCGTGGGTTTATGCTCATGGGAACCTCATTGCAGATTTACTAGACAATCTAGTTTTAGAATCAACGGGAGTACTTCAAAAGACACGTATTTACGAAATGAGTTCCAACCAAACCTTCAGAGAAACTCTAGCTTTTTTAATTGTTCGTGATAACGCACATCAAAATGCCTTCGCAAAAGCTCTAGAAACATTAGGTGTTGAATGGGGCAAACTGTTCCCTGTTCCGAATTACGATATTAATAAATATCCTGAATGTAGAAAATTTGTTGATATGGGTTACCATAATATTCAATTTAACTTCAGATTAGATCCTACGCGTATGAGCGAAATCATTCAAGGACAAACACCAAGCCGAAATGGTGGTTCCCTTAATGTAACGCCTCCTCCTGAAGGGTTTCCTGTACCAACAATGCCCGTCATGCCAAATGAGCATAGCCCAGGTTTATCAGACATGAATAATTAATGCTTTACCCGCTCCCTAGTCTAATCTATTTGCTAGGGAGTTTTTTTTTGCTTCTTGCCTGCAGGTCGAACGATTGAATAGTTAATGTGTTATTAGTATACCCATTTAGTCTATAAGCAAAAAAGCCTGCCGCCCGTCATTTATGTAAATGACTTGGTGACAAGCTTTTTTTGCTAACCTTTTATTATTGACATGCCCAGCCATCATTGTCCCGATCGTGCTTCGATTCGTAGGCAACATGACCTTTTTTTACTCCCTTTGGATACACTTTACGCATTTCAGTGCAGTTTTTAAATGACGTTGGTGCGCCTGGTTTTACATATGTTCCTGAATTAACATCGCCAGCTGGTTTAGGTGTTGGCGTTGGAACAGGAGTTGGTGTAGGAATGACACCTGGAGCTTTAAACTCTTTTCCATTCACTGTGTAGCCATTGCAATTGGCCGTTACAACAATTGTACCATTTTGAGCAGTTGAATACATTGTTGCTCCCACAGCTTTAATATTTGATAATACCGATTGATGGGGGTGACCGTATGAGTTATTTTTTCCATAAGATAAAATAACAGACGTTGGTTTCACCGTTTTCAAGAAATTTAATGAGCTACTTGTACTCGAACCGTGATGGCCTGCTTTTAATATTTCAGCTTGGCTCACTCTTTTGGCTGCGATTAAATCCGCTTCAATATTCGTACTTGCATCACCCATTAATAAAACATCCTGTGAGCAGTACCCTGCCTCTACAACGATACTCGCATCATTCGTATCTGTCGCCTTTGAATTTGCATTAATAATCTTCAAATATGATTGGAGTGTTGCATCATATACAAGCGATTGCCCTGAATTTGGCACAATATATTTGCTACCTTCATCATGTACGGCAACGAGCATATTCTCAAATGTTTTTGATGTATGCACTTTACCCGAGTCAATGAACTTTACAACTTCAAATGCTTTTAAGACATCTACCATACCACCAATGTGATCAGCATCTGGATGTGTCGCAATAACAAAATCTAAGCGTTTGATTCCTAATGATTTCAAATATGCAACGACTGTTTCACCTGCTTCATTCGTACCTGCATCAATTAATACATTTTCTCCTGAAGCAAGTTGAATGAATGTTGAATCCCCTT
>JAZUES010000303.1:0-7856 GCA_045640265.1 Solibacillus sp. | reverse complement strand
TTTTTTAGCTTCAGCTTGTTGGTTTTGCTGTCTAACTTGGTTTACATCAGTTTCCATTCCGAATTCAGCGTTCATTGAACTAGAATTGTTTTGGAAGCTATTTTTTGCAAATGAACCAGAAGCTTGTTGTTTTTTAGCTTCAGCTTGTTGGTTTTGCTGTCTAACTTGGTTCACATCAGTTTCCATCCCGAATTCAGCGTTCATTGAACTAGAATTGTTTTGGAAACCCTTATTTGCAAATGAACCAGAAGCTCGTTGCTTTTTAGCTTCAGCTTGTTGGTTTTGTTGTCTAACTTGGTTTAGATCAGATTCCATCCCAAATTCGGAGTTCATTTTTTGATTGATGTTTTTATTGTTGTTGTTTTTGTTTGGCACAGATCTCACCTCCTGAATTTAGTCTGTACAGAGGGTGTTTTATTATTCGGTTAAAAAATTTAATCTTTTTAGAATAATTTATATATCTGACACCATTCATTTTTTTATGTCTTAAATAGGAAGTGCTGCAAAAAATAATCGATGACAATTTGATCAGGTGGACTAATTTGCTGTGGGAGATTATGTACATCAAAGAATTTGATATCGGTTGATTCTGTTTCATCAAACTGAATAATACCGCTATAGTCTTCACACGTATAGGCTGCCACCACATTGTATACTTCATCACCATGTGGATATTGATAATAAAGTTCCTTTCCAGAAAAAAGATGAAGCATCGTTAGCTTATTTGCGGTTAATCCAGTTTCTTCATACATCTCTCTAACGGCTACTTCTTCTAAACTTTCACCTAAATCCATTGACCCACCAGCTAATCCCCAACAACCATTATCTTTTCTTAATTGCAGTAACAATTGCTTTTGCTCATTCAAGATAAGTACACAAGCACCGACCATAATAAGTGGTTCTGTTCCAACTTTTTTTCTTAAGTTCATTATATAGCTCACTGAAATCACCTCGGAATTATGAATTAGTTTATAATTTATTATACAGTAAATGTAATTTTAGTAAATTATTTCAGCAGAAACAGAAGGAGAAATTCAAATGACAGTTATATATTTTGTACGCCATGCACACTCTGACTACTCACCAGATGAATACAATCGTCCATTGTCCATGCGCGGATTTCAGGATGTAGAAAGGATTAATACAATATTCGAATCAATTGAAGTAACCAAGATCATTTCAAGTCCATATAAACGGGCGATTCAAACAGTAGAAGGGATTGCGCAGCTTAAAACAATGGAAGTAGTAATTATCGATGAATTGAAGGAACGTACTTTATCAGAAGTACCAGTGGATAATTTTGAAGAAGCGATACAGAAAATTTGGCAAGATGAACAGTTTGCATTTGAAGGTGGGGAGTCTAATGTCACTGCTCAAAAACGCGCTATCAATGCATTATTACCATTGCTTCAACCAGATTCGAAAATTGTAATTGGGACACATGGCAACATCATGACACTCATCTTAAATTATTTTGATTGCTCGATAGGGTTTGAGTTTTGGCAGGCGCTTAAAATGCCAGATGTAATAGAATGCACAATTGATAATCAACAAATTAAGGAACTGAAGTCATTATATTAATTGGAAAATTATCCATATTTGTATGTGCGTATGGTAGGCTTTACATAAGGGGTGATTCGAATGAGCAAACGATTTATCGCATTACTTATTGGCACGGTACTCTTTTTTACAGCGAGTATACTTGTTGCGGAAAGTAGAAAAATCGAGCAGCCAATCTTAATTCCAATTGGAATGCAAGCCATTAATGTTTTAAACGAAAATAATAACTTTACCCTAAGCTACATTACCAATCGAAACGAACAAGTCCAGGTAGCAATGGTATATGCGGGAACGGAAGTTTTACATTCAAATAGCGATAATTCCTTCGACTTTTTTTCAAATCAAATGAGCAATCCATACACAATTTTGAGAGCTTATAAATACCATGAGCTTCATGAGCAACAAATAGAAATTAAAGAATTCCAGCTTGAAAACGTCCGAAAGCATTTGCTGGAAAATGAAACTGTCAAAGTTATTTTTTCAGATGGTACTTCGGTAGACTATCCATTAGCCCTACATTTTTATGAACATCAATCTGAAAATAAAGTAATTCAATTTGAATATCGTCAAAGTATGGAGAGCCAAATATCCGAAGCTGATTTTAAGATGAAACAAAATGCAACGATTGAAGAAATAGATTCGACCTTTACAAATGCGACCATCGAATTGTTTAAAGGGGAGCAGCAACTTAGTTTGCCGTATGAAGCACAGGTGGATGACAAATTAACACTACGTATTGCGCCAAATGAACGACTTGGTTTCTCAACCATTTATTTAGCCTTTTTAAAGGGAACTTTGGCAACAGGGGAGCCATTTGCTGAAAATGACATTTTACAAGCAGGGGATATACCAAGTGAAGAATGGGTACGAAATTATTTACAGGAAGTAGGTGAAGACTAATGCGCAACTTTTTTTCAAAGATGTTAAAAGGGTTGGTCTTCATTTTTTTGGATATTAACATAGTCATTGACCTATTACCAGACATTATTGGCTATTTTATTATCGCTGGGGCGTTAGCAAAGCTTCCTACAGCAAAAGGTGCAAACACTGCACGGTGGTTAGCGCTAATTTTAGGAATCCTTTCTATTTTTGAAATGCCGATTTTTCAAGGCCTTTCAGTAGGTACAGAATCTCCAATGAATTTGATTGTTACAGCGGTATTCAGCTTACTGTTACTTTGCTACTATTATTATATTTTCGAAGTTTGTCTCGACTTGCTCAAGGATTCATCGCATATTCGTTATACGAAAAAAGTGAAATACGTACAACTTACGAGCACATGGCTTGTGATGATTACCCCAGCAATAAATCTTCATCTAACTGAAAATGATAATATGGCCTTCTATATCATCATATTGGTTGTCGCGATAATTGCGTTTTTTACGTTTGTCATTTATTTATACAAAATGAAGATGTATGCCGAGGTAGAGGAGATGCGTTCACTGAAGAATAATGTAGACATTTCCTTAAACTAATTTTGTAGGTGATCTTCGGAACCATTGAGGTAAAGCTCTATCTTACCAAGGTGGCACGATTGCCGGGGCAGGCACTAATGCAGGATTTTTTTCATACTATATTTTTAGGGGTGAAAAAATGCCAAGAGTAAAATACCGAGATGCAGATATTGACCTAATGGCAAGGATGATGCGAGCAGAGGCTGAGGGTGAAGGAATACAAGGAATGTTATATGTAGGAAATGTCATTGTGAATCGTGTGATCGCCAGTTGTTTAGACTTTAATGATGTAAGAACCATTGAACAAGTCATTTATCAAGTGCAAGGAAACAATTATTCTTTTGAAGCGGTTCAAAAGGGAAATTTATTTTACCAAAGAGCGAGAGAAACTGAAAAAAGATTAGCTAAACAAAATCTAGATTATTGGAGAGAGCATCCAGCGAAATATGCACTTTGGTACTTCAATCCATCTGGTGAGTGTCCACCCACATGGTATGGCCAACCGTTTACGGGTCAATTTAAAGAGCATTGTTTTTATGAGCCAGCACCTGGTACCTGTGACAGTGTTTATCAGGGTTAAGAAGCAAGAGATCATCCTACCATATGGGTGGTCTTTTTTTAATTATCAATAATATACTTTTAAAAGGAAAATCGTTTTTTCATATAGAAATAAGTCTATAAGAATAATAAATAAGGTCATATATAAATTTACAACTTAATGGAGGTTAAAATGAAAAAATTAACGACTGTGCTTTTGATATTAGCATGTGTACTACCAACAGTTTTGAATATTAACATTACCGTTAATAACAGAATCAAAATTTATAAAGGTAACGGGGGAAAGTAACATAAAGCCATTAATGTGAGATATATATGATTAGGTGCGTTGATTCAAGAATACTGCGTTTGTTAATACTTCGTGTTTTAACTTCTTATAAAGGTCTGTAAATTGTTTAATAACATCTTGCTGCTTATGGAGATTATTTTGACTTCTATACGTGGCGATTCCTAAATCTGTAAGTTGGTTAATCAGTGTTTGCCATTCTTCCCATAGCGTTGATTGACTAAGTACTCCATTATAATATTTATCAAATTGGTCAATGAGATAAAAGTTTGATAACACTTCAGAAGGAGCGCTATTGGAATCTAATGAAACAATACAAAATGGGATTATTTGTTGTGAGTTTGATATAGATTCTGTAGAAAAACTTAATCTCATTTCTAACCAATGATTTAGTCCCAAAACACCAAATGCTGTATCAATAGGAACCCATTGTCTCGTATTATTGTTGTAATACTCTAGCCACCTATGATCATTGTGATTCCATCCAAAGATTGAATAGAAATCTCCATCCTTTTCAATAAGATCATTAGAAAAGTTTTGTCTTTCTATACTCTCTGGCTGTGAATTTATTTCTAAAATCCATCTAGTTTTTATTCCTATATAGTTTAATACTTTTTCAACAACCTTTGCGTGTTCTGCACAATTTCCAGCTTTGCGTATTAAAATTTCTTCCGCTGTTCTCTCCACATAGTCAGTCTCTACCCATTCAAATTCATCGTTTATCCAGGAAAAAATTTGTTTCACTTTTTCATCGTCATTATGGATATTTAATATTCTTGCATGTATTTCATTAGCTACGTTGTAATCCACTCTGTTCCCACCCTCCTATTGATTATTCATATTATAGGTTCATCACCGTAACATGAGGTTGATTATTGTTTTATCAGTTTGTCTAGCTATTGGCGGGCTACGGCATGACCGCATTATGGCCACGTGGTACGTGTCCATACTACTGTCTTTAATGCATGCGAGGCCCGCCAATACAAAGTGTTGTACATTTTACTCGGTTAAATGCGTCTGATAATGCCGCTTGCGCTATTGCGAGGCGGCAGGGATTGATCAAGTTTATCATCTATTCTAAGTGAATTTTGAATCCTATTTCGTCATTGAAATGAAAGTGAATGCCATGGTTTCATTTATGATGAACACTCTTTCATTTAAACTATTTAAAGATACTTTATCGAAATAAGCCTTATCTAAAACACCTTATTAGAAAAAATTTTTTATTCCAAAATAGAGTGACGCGAAGCGCAGGGGGCGACTCCTTGGGGATTAAGCGTGCGCGGAATATCCACTTGTAGCTTGCCGCCGTAGAGGCAAGTAACAAGTTAGATGGAGCCACGCCCCCAGGAAAGCGTCCCCCGTAGCGTAGCAGAACGGACTAGATTAAAAAGGAATCATTTTGAATCCAAAAATTATGTCATCCACAACTTATGGTGATTAGCCATATTATAGTAAATATTTTACTATATTGTAAATCGAATATTCAATGGTCCATTAAATTATAAGTCTAAATTAGTCGGCCTATCCAAATGGAGCAACTATAGCATATAGATATAATATAGCGAATTTAAATTGTACAAAAACGTTAGCGGTACATGTAAATACGCTGTATAAACAAAGCACGTGTAGAAATGATGGGAAATCAATTAGGTGAGTACTCAAAATTCCAAGCGAGCGAAACCGCACCAGGGAACTGCGAGCAATTAAGCGGCAGATTCAAGTTATTTCTATTTTTTCCATTCTGACAATAAATGGAGTAGATTTGCTATTACACCATGGTAACTCAAACTTCTTAGTACAGCTTTGGAGGAAGCTGCAACGCAAGATTCGCAATTGCTACTCATGTTTGCTGGTGCGAGTCCTACATTTAACCAAATGAACAGTATCGAGCCCAGGTTTCATTAGTTGGTTCAACTTAATAAATAGTCAAAGGTATAATACGGATTTTGTATTATACCTTTGATGTAAGAAGAAATAAATTGAAGTCTAGAAATAGAGCGTTTGGAGATGTAAACGTCTAAATTCACATCGTCCTATTGTTTTTGGCTGAATTATTACGGGCCTTTTTACCTTGCTGATGGAGCTCATCAAATTCTTTAGCAATTTCTTCTCGCACTTTATTCGGAGCGATTTTTAGATTTTTTGGTGTTTGAGGTAATGATTGCTTATTCGTGCCTTTACTTTTACTATCGTCTCTTCCCATACGAATTCTCCTTTCATCAAATAGGTTCATTCTTAATATGCCATCAGAACGATTTTTTATCACAAAAAATAAAACAGCAGAATGAACTATACTGCAAAAATAAAAACAGGCACAAAATGTTGATTTCACAACGTTTTGTGCTTATTTTTTTGTCCAAAAGTGGAGCAAATAATATAGAAAATCTGGTTGCAAAATCTGTTGCTTTTGCATATAGTTTCTCTAAGGAAACTTTTTGTTGTATGCGAAAAGTTGATTCACAAAGGAAAAGGAGAGTTGAAAGAGTGAAAAAATTGGTAGGTGTTTTAGGGCTTGGACTTCTTTTATTACTAGCTGCTTGTAATGGGGAAAGTAACAACGCAGATTCAGAGGAAAAAGAAGGAATTGTAGTTGCAACGACTGGTCAAATTGCGGATGCTGTCAAAATAATTGGTGGTGAACATTTACAAGTAACAAATCTTATGGGACCAGGTGTAGATCCTCATTTATACAAGGCGACACAAAGCGATGTAAGTAAACTGGATAAAGCAGAGGTTATTTTCTATAACGGTTTACATTTAGAAGGGCAAATGCAAGATATCTTTAATAAAATGGCAGAGCAAAAAACAGTAACAGCTGTGGCTGAAGGTATTGAAGTTAGTAAGCTACTTGATGATGAAGAAGATTCCACTTTACATGATCCACACGTATGGTTTGATATTGAACTGTGGAAAGAAGTAGTTGAAACAATTGGGGATACGTTAGTCGATGAGTATCCAGAACATAAGGAAGATTTTGAAGCAAATAAAGAAGCATATTTAGTGGAGTTAGATAAATTAAATCAATACGCAAAAAAAAGAATTGAAGAAATCCCAGCTGAACAACGTATTTTAGTAACAGCGCACGATGCATTTAATTATTTCGGTAAAAGCCAAGGTTTTGAAGTAACCGGATTACAAGGCTTAAGTACGGAATCAGAGTACGGAGTAAAAGACGTACAAAACATGGTTTCGTTCTTAGTTCAGAATAATATTAAAGCGATTTTTGTTGAATCAAGTGTTTCTGATAAAGCTTTACAGGCCGTTATTGAAGGGGCGAAAGAAAAGGGAATTGATGTAACAATTGGTGGCGAGTTATTCTCTGATGCAATGGGTGCTGAAGGGACAGAAGAGGGTACATACATCGGTATGTATAAGCACAATGTAGACACAATTGTAAATGCATTAAGGTAGGTGAATGCTATGGAAGCATTAAAAGTAGAGAACTTGGCGGTTGCTTATGATAAGAAAAAGGTTTTACAAAATGTAAATATATCGGTTCCAACAGGTCATTTAACGGCCATTATTGGACCAAATGGAGCAGGAAAATCTACATTATTAAAAGCTATTTTAAATCAACTTCCAAATAAAGTTGGTCGTGTGGAAATCTTGGGCAAAGTTTTTTCTCCTAAAAGTTTAATTGTTGGATATGTGCCACAGCGAAATGCAGTCGATTGGGATTTCCCGACAACTGCTATAGACATCGTATTAATGGGGCGTTATGGTCACCGAGGATTATTTAAACGTATTACAAATGAAGATAAAAAGCAGGCATTAGCAGCGCTCACAAGTGTAGGAATGCAAGATTTTGCAGAACGTTCAATTGGGCAGCTTTCAGGTGGGCAGCAACAACGGGTGTTTTTAGCACGTGCGCTTGCGCAAAATGCAGAAGTCTATTTTTTAGATGAACCGTTTGCAGGTGTAGATGCAGCAACTGAAAAGACGATTATAGATATTTTAAAACGCTTAAAGGCAGAAGGTAAAAGTATTTTTGTTGT
>JAZUES010000302.1:0-3713 GCA_045640265.1 Solibacillus sp. | reverse complement strand
CACATTCACAAAGCCTCTTTACAAGAGTCTTTTGCGAATGTTCTTTGTGCTGTGTGTAAGGCCCGCCGATATAAAGTTTGTCTTTAGCAACCTTTTTAAATACCGTAGGCGCTATGCTATCGCAAGGCGCCGGGCTTTTTATTTATATAGGGTGAAATGTTTTGCAATATCAAAGCATTTCCCCCTCTTAAATAGTGGATATTTTGGGATAGTCGTTCGGCGGGCTCAGCACACATTCACAAAGCCTCTTTTCAGAGTCTTTCGCGAATGTTCTTTGTGCTGTGTGTAAGGCCCGCCGATACAAAGTGCATCTTTACGAACCTTTTTAAACACCGTAGGCGCTATGCTACGCAAGGCGCCGGGTTTGCAATATAAATAGCCATTCCTTTGTAAATGGTTAAGGTACTATTACTGCATTGCAATTGCTTTATTTAGCAAATCTACTTTATTTAAAAGAACGGCGCCTTTGCTTGCAATAGCGCCTTCCCTCTTTAAATATAATTTAATAGACTATGCCTTATTTGGCGAGCCTTGCATACCGCAACAGTATCAGTAGTAGGGACACGTACCACGTGACCCTGCTGCTGATATGCGGTAGCTCGCCAAAACCACATACACCTTCCATAGCCTCTATATTAAAACTAACAGGATTCATGCGCTTAGCCCGCCACCGTATACACCTTTCTATCCCGAAAAAAACAAAAGAGGCGCCCCTATCTTCATCAGATAGGACGCCTCTTTTTCACAAAGGGGATGGGAGAAATGTTCACGTTCAAACAAAGGGGTGTATGTTTGTTATGTGATTTATTTCACGGTTATAACTCTATCATGGAATAATAATTGTTGCAACGAATCTAGCATTGTTTCACAAATTCGTCATATAGTAAGCGTTTCCATAGAAATGAAAACGTTTTAACAAGGTTATTCATTCTTATAAACGAAAAATCCATCAAAACCATTGATGCACAGGACTTCATAATACATCCATTTTTTTCGAGGACTTTCATAAGTCAAAATTATACTACAATAGATACCTATTAATTTCCAAATTAGGTAGTAAACGAAGAAAAAAACGCACCTGATATAGATGCGTTTTACAGTCAATTAATTATTTAATAATAATTTTTCAAGTTCGTTTAATTTTTCTTCGAATACTTGGCAAGCAAGTGCGATTGGCTCTGGTGATTCCATATCAACACCAGCCGCTTTAAGTACTTCGATTGGGAAGTTTGAGCAACCTGCTTTTAAGAAGTTGTTAATATAACGATTTACAGCTGGTTGACCTTCTTCTAAAATCTGCTTGCTTAACGCTGTTGCAGCAGATTGACCTGTTGCGTATTGGTACACGTAATAGTTGTAGTAGAAGTGTGGAATACGTGCCCATTCAAGCCCGATTTCTTCGTCTACTGTTACTGCATCACCAAAGTATTGTTTGTTTAAGTCATAGTAAATTGACGTTAATTTTTCTGCAGTTAATGATTCGCCTTTTGCATCCATTTCATGAATAATATGCTCAAATTCAGCGAACATCGTTTGACGGAAGACTGTACCGCGGAAGCCGTCTAACCATTGATTTAATAAGTAGATTTTTTTCTTATCGTCATCTAATGTTTTCATTAAGTGATCGAATAATAATTCTTCGTTACATGTAGAAGCTACTTCCGCAACGAAGATTGAGTAATCTGCGTATTGGTATGGTTGGTTTGCACGAGAGAAATAGCTGTGCATTGAATGACCAAATTCATGCGCTAATGTGTAGAGGTTGTTGATATTATCATGCCAGTTCATCAATACATAAGGGTTTGTACCAAATGTACCTGAAGAGTATGCCCCACTACGTTTCCCTTTGTTTTCAAGCACGTCTACCCAACGGCTATCTAACCCTTTTTGAACGATTTCTTGATATTCCTTACCAAGTGGCGCGAAACTTTCTACCATTGTTTTCTTCGCTTCGTCGTATGATACTTCCATTTTCACTTCTTTTACAAGTGGTGTGAATAGATCGTACATGTGCAATTCATCAACACCTAACACTTTTTTACGTAACTCTACGTAACGGTGTAAGGCTGGTAAATAATCATGAACAGTTGAAATTAATTGATCATACACTTTTTCAGGAATGAAGTTGTTGCTAAGTGCTGCATGACGTGCTGAGTTGTAGTTACGAATTTTTGCGGATGCATTATGCGCTTTTACATTCCCAGCTAGCGTAGAAGCAAATGTATTTTTAAATTGACCGTATGTTTTGTAAACCGCTTTAAACGCAGCTTCACGTACTTCACGGTTATCACTTTCTAATTGCATGATGTAGTTACCATGTGTTAATTGAAATTCTTCGCCGTCTTCCCCTTTAATTTTTGGGAATTCTAAGTCTGCATTGTTTAATGCGCTGAACGTTGAACCCGATGCACCTGATACTTCAGCCATTTGTGCAAGCAGTTCTTCTTTGTCAGCAGATAGTACGTGCGGACGACCTAAGTTTACTTCTTTTAAGCTCTGTTTATAAAGTGCTAGTGGCTCGTAGTTTTCTACATAGCTATTTAAAGTCGCTTCATCTAAAGCTAAAATCTCTGGTGTAATGAATGACCATGCCGCACCAACTTTTGCCGCTACCGAACGAATGCGACCATCTAAATCTTGGTATTTCGCATCCGTTGTATCTTGGTCATGTTTTAAATGAGAGTAAACGTATAATTTGTTTAAACGTTCATACATTGCATCAAAATATTGTAATGTGTTATATAAGCTTTCCGCGCTTTCGGCTACTTTGCCTTTGTAATTTGCTGCTTGTTCAGAAAGTTTTTCTACTTCTTTTAATTCAACTTCCCAAGCTTCGTCTGATTCAAAAATCGGTGTTAAATCCCATGTTAATTGCTCTGGAACTTCATTACGCGTTAATACTTTTTTCGCCATATTAAATGCCTCCTAATTATTCCGAAGTTCGGAATTATAAGTCTATTTAAACAATTCCATTAATCAAATGCAACCAATTCGTCATAAAGTAAATTAATTAATCGCTCTTCCAGTATATCACTATGCACATTTTCAATAGAAAGTTTTTTTAAAAGCGCTAAATAGTTTATCACCGCCTGTTTCATTTGTTTTCCTTCATCTAATTTTGCCCATCTTAAAAAATACGGTACAGCCTTTAGTTGCATCGTTTGCGGCGTTAACCCGTGACTTTGCAGAAAGTAAAATAATAATAGTTGCCACTCTACATTGGGTATTGGAAGTTGTTCAGAATAATCAACAGGAAGGCCAATAAAATGAGGAAGTTTAAAAATGGTACAGTTCATTTCATAAATTGCCCGCAGAAAAGCATCATTCACTCCCTTTTTACTTAAAAGTAACCGAGAATGAAGCGTCTTGTTACGTATTGACAGTAGTTTTAAATAGATTATTTGAAATGTTTGTTTTGACATTACTTTTGGTATGAAGAATGGAAAGTTTTGTTGCCTTAATGGCAATTCCTGAATGATGCTAAAAAATTGTAAGCCTTGAATGGGAATTAAATTACTGACATAGTAAAATATTTCACGTTGGACATCATAGGTTATTAAATAGCGCTGCTTTTTATACGTTTGAATAAATTGTGCGTTCATATGATTAATGGAAATTTTCGTTATACCTGCAGTTTTAAAGTGGGCATTTGGAGTATGGAGGAGCCAAACGGGATTTATATTTACAGCTTGATAGCCATTTGTACGATTTTG
>JAZUES010000301.1:0-3495 GCA_045640265.1 Solibacillus sp. | reverse complement strand
GAACTCACCAAATTCACCATAGCGAGCTGATACTTCATCAAAGCGCATTTCGTAAACGATTTTTTTGAATTCTAACATATCATTAGCGAATAATGTTACGCCCCATTCATGGTCATCTAAACCAACAGAACCTGTAATGATTTGTTTGATTTTCCCTGCATAGCTACGTCCTATTAAACCGTGTGAATGCATTAATTGACGACGTTCTTCCATTGAAAGCATATACCAGTTGTCATTGCCTTCACGTTTTTTGTCCATTGGATAGAAGCAAACGTATTTAGATTTTGGTAATTCAGGGTATAAACGCGCACGAATATGTGGATTTTGGTATGGATCTTCGTCTGATTTTCCAGCTAAGTAGTTTGATAATTCGACTACTGACACATATGAATACGTTGGAATTGTGAAATCAGCAATTGCCAGCTTCTCAAATTTTGTTTCAATTTCATTTAATTCTTCTGGTGTCTCGCGTAATGTCATTATCATGAAGTCTGCTTTTTGACCAATGATTGAGTAGAAGGCATTTGAGCCAGTATCTTTATTTAGATCTTCTAAGTACTCGATAAATTCCTTTGTTGCCGCTTCACGTTCTTCAGCAGAGACTAGTTTCCATGATGTCCAATCGATTAAACGGAATTCATGTAATGCGTACCAGCCATCTAATGTAATTGCTGCTTCATTCATTTTATAAACACTCCTTGTTATTGAAAATGATTCACAATTAGTGTAGCACAAAAGCATTTAAAAAAATCGATAGAAATCCGTAAAATAACGATTTTCATCAATTTGACATGACTTTCATTTGCGGTATGCTAAAGGATATAGAAATTGAATGTAGGAGTTAAAATTATGACTGAAATTTTTGAGCAAACCACTTGGCGTTTTATCGATCAATCGATTAGTGCCAACAAGCGCTCTCCATTAGAATCATTTGCGATGGATGATACGCTTTGTCATCTTATCGGACAAAATAGGAGTACACCTGCTATTCGTACTTGGGTACATCATGACTCAGTTGTGCTAGGCATTCAAGATCATCGTCTTCCACATATTGAAACAGGGATGGATGAATTAATCGCGCATGGATATCATCCAATCGTCCGAAATTCAGGAGGCTTAGCAGTTGTTTTAGATGCAGGCGTCTTAAATATTTCGATTGTATTAAATGAAAATGAGCCATTGAGCATTAATGCGGCATTTGAACATATGGTTGATTTTATACGTCTATTGTTCCCAGAAGTGGCACATAAAATTGAAGCTTATGAAATTGTCGGCTCGTATTGTCCAGGTTCATATGATTTAAGTATAGGTGGTAAAAAGTTTGCAGGCATTTCACAACGCCGTATGAAAAATGGCATTGCTGTGCAGATTTATTTAGGTGTAGAAGGAAGCGGCAGTGAGCGCGCGGAGCTTGTTAAAAGATTTTATGAAGCCGGTCTACAAGGTGAGAAAACGAAATTTAACTATCCAGTAATCACACCGCATGTCATGGCATCACTACAGGAATTAACAGGAATGGATTTAACTGTACAACAAGTCAACGAACGCATTCGTCAGCTTCTTCAAATTTGGAATGGACAATCTAGTGAGATGCCGTTACAGCAAGATGAAGTAGAATTGTATCAGTTTTATTTAGAACGTATCCTAAAACGAAACGAATCTATGCTACGATAAAAAAAGGCGAGGTGCCTAGTATTGCACTTCGCCATTTTCGGTATTTAAAGGATTGTGGGGAACAAGATTACCGTTTTTCTCCATTTTAAATGTAGGTCCAGCAGGTTCTTCCTCTGTCTCAAGTGTCACAAGTCGACGTGCTCGATTCATAATGGATACAAATTGCTCGTAATCTTCTTTAATTGCTTTATTTTCTTTTTGAAGAGCGGCAAGCTGTTTCTCCAACTCTTTTTTTTGCTCCGTCAATAGACTCGTTAATTTCCGCCATTTTAAAATATCCTGTTCAGATGAGTTTGCGTGTTGTAGTCTGACTAAGTATGCAATCACAATATCAAGTGAGAGCGCCGAAAGAGGAATCGAAGCTGGCTCCTCTTCATTATTAGTTGGTACTAAGTAAAATGGATTCGTTCGTCTTTTCGATGCAGCATTTAACACACGCATGCGTTCTTTCCGTTCTTTTTTCGCTTTCGTTAATTCCTCTTCATAAATGCGGCGCACTACCGCATTCCAGCGAAACCCACAAGCCGCAGCCGTTCGATTTAATAAATCGCTCGCTTCTTCAAAGGCATTTAACTGTGTACTGCCTTCCTTTACATGACGTAATACCGCTTCTGCTAGTAATTCATCATTTTCTTTTACCCAAGCATCTTGTCTTACTTTTGTCATTTCATTGACCTCCTGTCTTGCAATAGTTTGATTGCTCAAATCTATCATGTCCAAGCATGTTAAAACTTATTCAATGAATCGTAATCAATTACTAGATTTCTGCAGCTTATTGTTACTATCAGACCTTTGACGGAAATACTAGGATTTTGCTTGAAGGAAGATGTAGTGATACGATACAATAGCAAATAGGTTAAAAAGAAAAGAAAGGTGTTGGCACAATGGCAAACTTATTCCATGTTTGCGATGAATGTCAGGCCGTTAATTTAAAGACGTTAATTCCAAAATTAAAAGAAATTGATCCAGAAGCAACGATTGAAATTGGCTGTCATTCATACTGTGGCCCAGGCCGCAAAAAAACATTTACATTCGTAAACAACCGCCCAGTAGCCGCATTAACTGAAGAGGAGTTAATGGTAAAGGTACTAGACAAACTAAAGAAGTAAATTAAAACTACCGAGCAAATTAAGGCGCTCGGTAGTTTTTTTTTTTTGACACAAAAATTTCCAAATGAGTTCGGCGGTAAATAATAATATATAGTAAAATTGTGGTTGTTATAGTTGTGAAATATTTAAATAACCTCGAAAGGTAGGTAAATTTGTGCAATCTGAGCAAGGGATTGAAGTTACATTCGTTTTAATGTATACAGTGGAGTTAGTTTTGCTCTCCATTTTAGTAGCATGTATTGCAGCATTCATTTCTTTTTTCATAAATGATCAAATTAAGCAAAATACATTACTATCCAAAACAACCTGGATGTTACTTGCTGCAACGACACTTGGTCTTGGAATATGGTCGATGCATTTTTTGGGAATGATTGCTGTAGAGCTACCGGTTACGATGACGTACAATAAATTGCTAACGGTTTTAACAATTGTACCAGCAATTTTTGCATCGTTTGTTGCTTTTTACTATGTCAATCAGCCGCGACATACGTTGAGAAGGGCAGTATTAGCAGGATTTTTCATCGGTACGGGTATGATATTCATGCATTATTTAGGAATGGATGCAATGGAGCTTGAAGGTATTTCATATTCTTATCGTAATGGGAGTGTTCTTTTTTCATACATATTCTCTATTTTAATTTCTATTAGTGCATTATTAAGTTATCGTTCTTTATTTGTAAAGAGGGGAATTATTTTAAGTAAGATGATCCCT
>JAZUES010000300.1:0-8647 GCA_045640265.1 Solibacillus sp. | reverse complement strand
CCATGTGGGTGAAACTTACCCATTACGTCCCCAACGATACGGGCACTTTTTTTATAAGCTTTATCTGAAGTATTCCCTAACTCTTGCATCCCAAATAAAATACGGCGATGTACTGGTTTTAAGCCATCACGAACATCTGGTAACGCACGCGCCACGATAACACTCATCGCGTAGCTTAAGAAAGATGTTTTAATTTCGGTTGTAATATTTCTTGACTCTATATGTCCATGTTGAATGTCAGACAAAATATGGACCTCCTTCCAATTGCACTAACTATTAAATATCCAAGTCTTGCACGTATACAGCATTTTCTTCGATAAAATCACGGCGTGGGGCAACTTCATCGCCCATTAAATGATCAAATATTTTATCGGCTTCTATTGCATCATCCAATTCTACTCGAATTAATGTACGGTACTCTGGATCCATTGTTGTATCCCATAATTGTTCTGCATTCATTTCGCCTAACCCTTTGTAACGTTGTACGTTTGGTTTAGGTAACTTAGGCAGACGTTCTAAAATTTCATCTAATTCTTGATCAGAGTAGCAGTATTCAACATGCTTCCCTTGTTTTACTTGGTAAAGTGGTGGCTTCGCTGCATACACATAACCAGCCTCGATTAATGGACGCATGAATCGGAAGAAGAATGTCAATAATAAAACACGAATATGTGCGCCATCGACATCGGCATCGGTCATGATAACGATTTTATGGTAGCGTGCTTTTTCAAGGTTAAATTCTTCCCCAATACCTGTACCAAATGCTGTAATCATGGCACGAATTTCTGTATTCGATAAAATACGATCTAAGCGTGCTTTTTCTACATTTAGGATTTTACCGCGCAGTGGCAAAATGGCTTGGAAGTGACGATCACGACCTGATTTTGCTGATCCACCGGCAGAATCACCTTCTACAATGTAAATTTCTGATTCAGCAGGATTTGTTGAAGAACAGTCTGCTAATTTACCTGGTAAACTTGATACTTCAAGTGCTGATTTACGACGTGTAAATTCACGGGCTTTTTTCGCAGCTACACGGGCGCGTGCTGCCATCGTACCTTTTTCAACAACTTGACGGGCAACAGAAGGATTCTCTAATAAGAAACGTTCAAAGCCTTCTGAAAATAAGGCATTTGTAATTTGGCTTACTTCTGAGTTCCCAAGTTTTGTTTTCGTTTGACCTTCAAATTGAGGCTCTGGGTGTTTAATTGATACAATTGCGATTAAGCCTTCTCTTACGTCTTCCCCCGTAAGATTTGCATCCGCCTCTTTAATGAGCCCAGATTTACGGGCATAATCATTAATCACACGTGTTAAAGCTGTTTTAAAGCCTGATTCATGTGTACCGCCTTCATACGTATTAATATTGTTGGCAAATGACATAATAGTTGAACTGAAGCCAGCATTATATTGCATGGCGATTTCAACCGTGATACCGTCTTTTTCGCCTAAAACATCAATTGGTACATGAATTGGTTCTTTATTTTCGTTAATATGTTCAACATACTCACGAATACCACCTTCGAAGTGGAATGTTTCAGAGCGTTCTTGCCCTGTACGTTCGTCAGCAATTGTAATGCGAATACCACGATTTAAATAAGCTAGCTCACGGATACGTGTTGCTAAAATATCGTATTCATAAACTGTTGTTTCTTTAAAAATTTCAGCATCAGCTTTGAAACGCGTTGTTGTACCGTTATGATCTGTTTCGCCAATCACTTTTAACTTTTGAGTTGTATGACCGCGGCCAAATCGAATTTCATGAACTTTTCCATCACGATGTACTTGAACGATTGTTTCAATTGACAAGGCATTTACAACAGAAGCACCTACACCATGTAGACCTCCTGAAACTTTATAACCACCACCGCCAAATTTACCACCAGCATGTAAAACGGTCATAATAACTTCAACTGCTGGTATGCCCATTTTTTCTTGTGTATCTACGGGAATACCACGGCCATTATCTTCTACGCGAATCCAATTATCCTGTTCAATTGTGACTGAAATATCTGTACAATAGCCAGCTAATGCTTCATCAATACTATTATCAACGATTTCCCAAACTAAATGGTGTAATCCTTTTGCACTTGTTGAACCAATATACATACCTGGGCGTTTGCGTACGGCCTCTAAACCTTCTAATACTTGAATTTGTTCCGCATCGTAAGACTGCTGGACTTTATTTTCCTCTAAAGTCACTATTGTTCACCTACTCTTTCATAACTATCAGTATGCTTCACTTTTTAATTGATTTTCATGCTTTTTGACACAAATTCTTTATTGCTCAATGTTTCCCTTTATTACGTGAAATAATTTTGCATGTTGGATCGTGTCGTGATGAATCCCTTCAACACTAGTTGTTGTAACAAATGTTTGGACTTCACCTTGAATTGTATTTAATAAATGCGATTGACGATAATCATCTAATTCTGATAAAACATCGTCTAGCAATAAAATAGGCGTTTCTTTTGTTTCTTGTTTAATGAGTTCAATTTCTGCAAGTTTTAAAGAGAGTGCAGTCGTTCGTTGCTGGCCCTGTGAACCATAAACTTGTACATCATAATCATTCACAAAAAATTGTAAATCATCTCGATGTGGACCAATTAATGTGACACCGCGCTCAATTTCACGTTGTTTCAACTCATTAAGTTTTTGAGTCATATAATTAGTCATTTCATCAGCAGTCCAACTAGCTTCCATTCCAGTAACTGGACGATACTTAATAACTAGTTTTTCTAAACCACGAGAAATCCCGTTATGAATCGGTTCTGCCCATTCTTGCAATAACTCCATAAATTGAAATCTTTTTCGTATAATTTGAACAGCTGCTTGAACATACTGCTCTGTATAAATATCGAACATGACATCATTTGCAAATGACGCTTTTCCTTGATTACTTTTTAATAAATGATTACGTTGTTTTAATACTTTTTGAAAGGTTAGTAAATCATGTAAGTAAACAGGTGAAATTTGCCCGATTTCCATATCGATAAATCGACGACGAATTTGCGGGCTTCCTTTGACGATATTTAAATCTTCAGGAGCAAACATGACAACATTCATTTGACCAATGTAATTACTTAATTTCGTTTGTTCAAGGTGATTAAGTTTGCCTTTTTTGCCCTTTTTTGAAATCGTTAATTCGATAGGAATGCTACCGTAACGCTTTTCAATTACACCTTCTATTTTACCATAATCCGCATCCCAACGTATTAATTCTTTATCGTTCGCTGTGCGATGCGATTTAGCCATCGCTAATACATAAATCGATTCCATGACATTTGTTTTACCTTGTGCATTCTCACCGATAAATACATTAATTTTTGGTGAAAAATCCAATGTTAGCGACTCGTAATTACGATAATTCGTTAGCTGCAAGCGCTCAATGTTCATGAATTAATTTTCTCCATTTTCAACGAATTCATCCACAATGCGGAAACGACCTACACTTGGAATATTCACTACATCTCCGTGTCGTAATTTTTTCCCACGACGATCTTCTATTTCACCATTTACGTATACTTCATTTTCACTTAAGAACCATTTTGCCATACCACCAGAGCTAATGGTATCGGTCATTTTTAACGCTTGACCAAGTGTAATATATTCAGTACCAATTTTTAAATCATTCAACGTAATTCATCCTCCACTTAAATAAAGTCTTATCTATCTATCATACCTAAAAATTGCGCAGAAGTAAAAAAGGAACAGTCTCAAAAACAAGTTAGGACTGTTCCTTTTATAAGTTGTGCAGCCGAGGTAAACGACTGCTCTTAATGTGTTTATAAATTATTAATACGTACGTACAGGTAAAATTAATTGTAAAATTGCATCGTCTACCACTGAACGTAAAATGAATGGACGCATTGCACCAGTAAACTGAATAATAACATCTTGTCCATCAATTGCTTTTAAAGCTTCCATCATGTATTTCGCACTGAAGGAAATTTTTAAAGCCTCTCCGTCTAAGCTTTCAACTTGAATTTGTTCTTCAACCTTACCGATTTCTGGTGAGTTTGAAGAAATCTCAATTGTACTATTTTCTAATGTTTCAAAACGAACAACATTATTACGATCTTCACGTGCTAATAGCGAAGCACGATCAATTGCTTGTAATAATGATTTTCCGTTAATTGTTACGTTTGTTTTGTAATCTTCCGGAATTAAGCGAGATGTATCTGGATAATTGCCCTCTAGCAAACGAGAAAAGAACAATACATCGTCTGTTTTAAATAATACTTGTTGATTTGTTAAAACAATCTGAACTGGATTGTTTGTGTCTTCTAAAATTTTATTTAATTCGTTTAAGCTTTTTCCTGGAATTACGACGGAAGTAATATGTGTTGGTAAATTTTCAAGATTTACTTTACGACGTGCAAGACGGTGACTATCCGTCGCAACGCATATTAATTCATCCTCTTCTACTTTCCAGTTTACACCTGTCAACACGGGACGACTTTCTGATGTGGCAACAGCAAATACCGTTTCACGGATAATTGATTTTAAAAGATCAGTTGGAATTGAAAATTGACGATCGGCTGCAATTTCAGGTAACTGTGGATATTCTGATGCATCTAAGCCAATTAAGTGGAATTCAGATTTACCAGAACGAATATTTGTTGCAGAACCATTAGATACTTCAATTTCTACATCATTTGTTGGTAATTTACGAACGATTTCATTGAACATACGTGCTTGTAACACAATTGAACCTGTTTGTGTAATGTTCATAATTTGTTCGCCGTTTTCTTCAACAGGAATAAAAGTTTGGATTGTAATATCTGCATCACTACCCGTTAAACTCATTCCTTCGTTTGTTACATCAATTTTAATCCCCGTTAAAATCGGAATTGTTGTTTTAGAACTTACTGCTTTCATAACATCATTTAATCCGTTTAAAAGACGATCACGTAAAATATCAAATTTCATAGTTTTACCTCTCTTATATAATTAATTATTTATTAAAGATATTAATAGATATAGTAATAGGGCCTGTGGATTTGTGGATAACTACTGTTTTACCCAAGTATCACGGGTTATACACATGTTAGTAAAGTGTGTATAACGTTGTGAAGAAATGCCCGAGTTATACACAGTAATTATTTGCCCAGCATACTACGGATTTGCTTAACATCTTGTTGTAATTGTTGATCTATTTTTAATAAAGACGAAATTTTTTCATGTGCATGGATAACGGTCGTATGGTCGCGTCCACCAAATTCTTCACCAATTTTAGGCAGTGAAAAATCCGTCAATTCACGAGATAAATACATAGCAACTTGACGAGGGAAAGCAATTGATTTTGTTCGGCGTTTCGCTGTGAAATCTTCTAAACGAATATTGAAATGTTCACCTGTCGCTGTTTGAATATCTAAAATGGAAATCATGCGCGGTTTTGAATTCGGCATAATATCTTTTAGTGCTTCTGCAGCAAGTTCCGGTGTTACATCCTCATTTACTAACGAAGAGTAAGCGACAACACGAATTAATGCACCTTCTAATTCACGAATGTTTGTATCCACTTGATTGGCAATATAAAGCATGACCTCATTTGGAATATCTAAACGATCCGCCTTTGCCTTTTTACGTAAAATGGCGATACGTGTTTCTAAATCAGGTGGTGCGATATCTGTAATAAGTCCCCATTCAAAGCGAGAACGTAAGCGATCTTCTAAGGTTGGTATTTCTTTAGGAGGTCGATCACTGGAAATAACGATTTGCTTTGATTCTTCATGCAATGTATTAAACGTATGGAAAAATTCCTCTTGCGTTGATTCTTTCCCAGCTAAAAATTGAATATCATCAATGAGTAATACATCGACATTCCGGTATTTATTACGGAAATCAATGGCCTTATTATCACGAATTGAGTTAATGAATTCATTTGTAAATTTTTCAGATGATAAATACACAACATTGGCTGTTGGATTATGTTCTTTTACATAATGGCCAATTGCATGCATTAAGTGTGTTTTACCTAATCCTACACCCCCATAAATGAAGAAAGGATTGTAGGCTTTAGCAGGTGCTTCAGCAACAGCTAAACTGGCAGCATGTGCAAAGCGATTACCTGAACCAATAACGAACGTATCAAATGTATATTTTGGATTGAGCATACCTGGTGAGATATCGTGATGTTCATTTGATTTTGCCTGAGTAATTGGTGGAGGCAGCTCAAAATCATCGGCATTTTGATCTTTCTGAACGACAAATTTAATGAGCAAGTCTTCTCCTGTTAACTCATTTAATATTCCTGTAATCATATGAATATAGTATTGTTCAAGCCAATCACGGGCAAAAGAGTTAGGGGCTGAAATTGTTACTTTTGTGCCGCTATGTGCGAGCAATTTAGTTGATTTCAGCCAAGTATCGAAGCTTGGTTTTGAAATTTTTTGTTCAGCTTGGGCAAGTACCGTGTTCCATAAATTTTCTAAATGTTCCAAGCTCGTTCTTCCTTTCATTAATTCATTTCACAAATTTAGATTCGTATATAAAAAAGAAATGCCCTGTGTTTTATTCAACGAACAGAGCTATAAATTATGCATTTTGCGATTTAAAAAGCATTTCATACACATAACCACACGTTGTGGATAAATATTATTAGAGTACCGTTGAAATCTTTGTCCACAGATTATTAACAGTTGTGGATAAATTATTTCCCGAAAAAGAATTCCACAAAGTAAAACACAGTTATCGTATCAAAAAAAGTTAGGTTTTTCAATACTTAAACGATCTTATCCACATAAAGTTAAGTTATACACGTCAGAGTTGTCCACAGGGTAAGCATTTGTGCAAAAGTTGTAGATAAGTGTTGTGGATAAAAAATATCATAAAAAAACTATACACATGGTTTAGAAAACAATTAAATTAAATTGTGGATAAGTAGGAGCTTTACGTTTTTTATTTGAAATTGATAGGAGAAAGGAATGTTTAAAAGAAAAAAGTAACAGACCCATTGACAAAGAGATGATTTTATTTATATAATGTCATGGTCTGTATGTAGAAATAGATATAGTAACACTTTAATTCAGGAGGTGTATATAAATGAAACGTACGTACCAACCTAAAAAACGTAAGCACAGCAAAGTACACGGTTTCCGCGCTCGTATGAGCACTAAAAACGGCCGCAACGTATTAGCTCGTCGTCGTAAAAAAGGAAGAAAAGTATTATCAGCATAAGTCCACTGAGCCACATCAGTGGTCTTTTTTTCTTTTATGTAGTGAACGAAGTAAAAAAAGTACCAATGATTAGATGGAGCAGGTGAATGGATCAATGAATAAACGCCAACGTATTAAAAAAAATGAAGATTTTCAAAAGGTGTTTAAAAAGGGTAAGTCATTTGCGAATCGCCAATTTGTTGTTTATTGTTTAAAAAATGACCAACAAGAAGCGTTTCGTATTGGCTTATCAGTGAGTAAAAAAGTTGGAAATGCGGTTACTCGTGTACGAGTGAAGCGTTATATTCGCCAAGCTTTTCTAGAATTAAAAGATGAAGTAAGACAAGATATGGAATATGTTATTATCGCCCGAACACAGGCGGCCACATTAGATTTTCATGAAACGAAGAAGAGCTTGCAACATGTATTAAAAGTTGCAAGAGTTTATAAAGGATAGACATTCAACATTAAATATAAAAGTTTACAATTAACAAATTGTTCAATAGTTTGAAATAAAGTAGGAATAAAATTTAAATTATCGGAACAATTAGTAGTGTAGAAATAGATACACATGGTAAACTGTTGTCATAAATTGAATAGGTGTTCTCTAGGAGGAAGAAGGTTGAAGAAGAAACATTGGATGATGCTGATGCTTGTTTCAGTAGTATTGCTACTTTCAGGCTGTTCAGAATTTAAAGAGCCAATTTCATCTGAAAGTGAAGGCTTTTGGAATGAATATATCGTTTGGCCATTAGTATCTTTTATCAAGCTTTTTGCTGATATGTTTGAAGGAAATGAAGCGAACTATGCATTTGCGATCATTATCGTTACTATTATTATTCGTTTAGTCATTTTACCTTTAACAATCAAGCAAGTTAAAAGCTCTAAAAAAATGCAAGAAATTCAGCCAAAATTAAAAGAGCTTCAAGCAAAATACAGCTCTAAAGATGCGGCAACTCAACAAAAGTATCAGCAAGAAATGATGCAATTAATGTCAGGTGCTGGTGTTAACCCATTAGCTGGATGTTTACCAATCTTTATTCAAATGCCGATTTTAATTGGGTTCTATCACGCAATTAGTCGTATGAATAATACACCAGAATTATTTGAATTAGGTACATTTTTATCGTTCCACTTAGCAGAACCAAGTATCATATTTGCTGTTATCGCAGGTCTTATTCAATATGTTGTATTATTGACAGGTCCAGCGGTTGATAATCCACAGATGAAAATTATGATGTACATCATGCCATTATCAATTATTGGTTTCGGTAGTTTCTTACCAGCTGCGTTATCATTATATTGGATTGTCGGAAATATCGTATCTGCATGTCAAAACCTTGTTATTTATAAACCTTGGAATAAAAATAAACCGGATGCTACCGATGCAGGAGGAGCGAAATAAGTGAAACAAACTACGCAAATAGGCGCAACAGTAGAAGAAGCGATCTCATTAGCGTTACAAAAGCTTGGCCATACTCGTGAA
>JAZUES010000299.1:0-4633 GCA_045640265.1 Solibacillus sp. | reverse complement strand
AAAAAGAACCATCTGCTAAGGAAGTTTTAGCAAAATAATCAATGACAATAAAGCTTCAATCATTTTTCTGATTGGAGCTTTCACTATTAGGAGGTGTACGATGTCAATTCAAATTTATATTTTAAGCAAGCTGATGGAGGGGAATAACTATCCATATAAGCTAAAAAAAGAATTATCTGAGCCAATTCCATTCGATAAATTGGGGAATATAACTGAAAGCAAGCTATACTATCACTTTGAGTCACTGTTAAAGCAGGGGTTAGTTGAGCCTCGTGAGGTCATCAAAGAGGAACATCGCCCAGATAAGCAAGTGTTTGCTATTACTGATAAAGGTCGAGTGCAGTTACCTGTTAAGATTTACGAGATGTTTGAGAAGGCGGATAAACTTTCGGAGATGAATGTTGGGTTGATGTTTTTACGTTATGTGGAAAATGAGCGTGTGATTCAGATTCTAGAGAAAAAGCTAGAGCAGTTACGTGTGAAACAGTCGTATTTGAAAGAGATTTATGCACAAATTTCTCCAGAGGAAATCATGAAGGAAATGATCGACTTTTCATATAATTATTATTCAGACATGATGTCAAAGGAAATTTTTTGGTTATCGAAACTCATTGAAAATCTGGCAATAAAATAAATGAATGAATAGCGACTTCAGTCTTATAATTAGGGCTTAAGTCGCTTTTTTATCGACCGGAAAAGTTAAATACTGTATATGAGAGTACTGAACAGAGTGAAATTTTAAAATATTATCTAATGGGGAAGAAGGAAAGGGAATACTATGCTAAAAATTTTAAGTTACTTAACGAGTAAAGAACGGCTACTTGTTGGATTTAGTTTAATTTTTATCGTCTTACAAGTATGGCTCGATTTAAAGCTGCCTGATTACATGGCAGAAATTACGATGCTTATTCAAAAAGAAGGTTCGACGGTTTCGAATTTATGGCAACCAGGTTTGATGATGCTTTTATGTGCTATTGGTAGTATGATTGCAGCCATCATCGTTGGTTATTTTGCTGCGAAAATTGCAACTGCCTTAGCGATGCGAATTCGTGGCATGGTATTTGAAAAAACGATTTCCTTCTCAATGGCGGAAATGAATCATTTTTCTACACCGAGTTTGATTACCCGTTCAACCAATGATATCACGCAGGTTCAAATGATAGTCGCGATGGGCTTACAGGTCATTATTAAAGCACCGATTTTAGCAGTATGGGCCATTGTTAAAATTTACAATAAAAACTTTGAATGGACTGTAGCAACAGGTGTGGCACTAGTATTCCTAGTATCATTAATTCTTGTCGTCGTACTTTTTGCTATTCCAAAATTTAAAATCATTCAAACATTAACGGATAATTTAAATCGAATTACACGTGAAAATTTAACAGGCATACGTGTTATTCGAGCATATAATGCGGAAGATTATCAGCTTCATAAATTTGAAAAGGCGAATACAGACGTCACGATAACTAATTTATTCGTCAATCGATTAATGGCATTATTTGGTCCTTCAATGATGTTACTTCTATCTGGCTTGAGTGTGGCAATTTATTGGATTGGAGCGTATTTAATTCAAAACGCCAATCAAACAGATAAACTAACATTATTCTCAAATATGGTCGTTTTTTCTTCTTATGCAATGCAAGTTATTATGGCGTTTATGATGGTCAGTATGATTTTTATTATGTTGCCGCGTGCGCAAGTGTCAGCGAAGCGTATTTTAGAAGTTTTAACTATTCGTCCAACAATTGAAGATGGATCGCTTTTGGTTGATGGGGGTATTGAAGAAGTTCAATTCAGCAATGTTTCATTTCATTATCCAAATGCTGAAGAGAATGTACTTTCCAATTTACAGTTTACGGCGAAAAAGGGGGAAACGATTGCCCTTATTGGCTCGACAGGCAGCGGGAAGACAACGGCAATTCAGCTCATCCCACGTTTCTTTGATGCGACGGATGGTGAAGTACTTATTAATGGTGAAAATATCAGAAAATATAAGCAGCAAGCGTTACGTCATGAAATTGGCTATGTGTCACAATCCGCCTTTTTATTTAGAGGGACAGTGAAATCGAACGTCACGTATGGCAGGCAACATGAGGAGCAAGAATGGTTGAAACAAGCGATTGCCATTGCACAGGCAACAGAATTTGTTGAAAAAATGGATGATTCCTATGAAGGCTTAATTGCGCAAGGTGGTAAAAATGTCTCTGGAGGACAGAAACAGCGATTATCGATTGCGCGGGCCATTTATAAAAAGCCTTCGATTTACTTATTTGATGATTCCTTCTCAGCGCTAGATTATGCAACTGATCGTAAATTACGTACAGCTCTTAAAGAAACGATGAATGATGCAATTACGTTTATCGTGGCACAGCGTATCGGTACGATTAGGGAGGCCAATCGAATTTTAGTATTCGAGCAAGGGAAGATTGTAGGGAACGGCACACATAATGAATTAATGGCGAGCTGTGAAACATATCAAGAAATTGCTTATTCACAGCTTTCGAAGGAGGAGCTAGGGCATGACTAATGAGCATACGGAAATTGACGAGAAACAAAAGAGTGCTAAACCTGCATTTGGCCCTCCTCAAATGGGTGTGGGGGCACAAGGAAAGGCGAATGATTTTAAGAAAACAATGAAACAACTAGTAACTTATTGTAAAGGCTTTATGCCATACATCGGAACAGCAATAGTTTTAGCACTTATTGGCACAGCCTTTACAGTTTATGGACCTAGTCTGTTAAGTGATTTAACAGATGTGATTCAAGAGGGCTTGTTTACAAGCATAGATTTAGATTCGGTCAAAAATATAGGGATATTACTTTGTGTACTATACGGATTGAGTTTTATTTTTAGTTATGTACAGGGCTTTATTATGGCGACCGTGACGCAGCAAATCACGAAAAAAATGCGTACGGATTTATCAACGAAACTGAATCGTTTGCCTTTGAACTATTATGATCAAACGAGTATCGGAAACGTGCTAAGTCGTGTGACAAATGATGTGGATACGATTGGTCAAACATTAAATAACAGTATTGGTCAGCTTGTTACGTCAGTCGTTACCTTCGTCGGTGTATTGGGCATGATGTTTTATACCAACTGGATTATGGCACTGACGGGTATTTTTGCTACACTTATTGGCTTTGGCCTAATGAGTATTATTATGGGGGCTTCCCAAAAATATTTTGTCGCTCAGCAGCAACAGCTAGGTGAGCTCAATGGTCATATTGAAGAAATGTATACAGGTCACCAAATTGTGCAGGCATACAATGGGGAACATGGTGCAAAGCAGAAATTTGATGGTGTCAATAATGCCCTTTATCATAACGCGTGGAAAGCACAGTTTTTATCGGGCTTAATGATGCCAATTATGCAGTTTATCGGCAACTTTGGTTATGTGGCGATTTGTGTGGTTGGAGCATTTTTAGTAACGAAGGGCTCAATCTCAATTGGCGTTATCGTTGCCTTTATGGTGTATGTTCGCCTATTTACACAGCCTTTAGCGCAACTAGCACAAGCAGCGACAAGCTTACAATCGACAGCCGCAGCAAGTGAACGAGTTTTTGAGTTTTTAGAAGAAAAAGAGTTGGACAATGAATCAAATAAACAGCTTGAATTGCCAGTGATTAAAGGCAATGTATCATTTGAGCATGTGGCATTTGGTTATGACGATAAGTCGGTTATCCAAGATTTCTCATTAGCTGTGAAGGCAGGCCAAAAAATCGCGATTGTTGGTCCTACTGGCGCTGGGAAAACAACACTTGTAAATTTATTAATGCGTTTTTATGAAGTGAATAGTGGAACGATTAAAATTGATGACATCTCCATTCACAACATGACGCGTAAGCAGGTGCATGACCAATTTTGTATGGTACTTCAAGATACCTGGTTATTTGAAGGCACAATTCGTGACAATATTGCGTATGCAAAACAAAATGCAACACAGGCTGAAATTGATACCGCAACTCAGGCTGTAGGTATTCATCATATGATTCAAGCGATGCCAAACGGCTACGATACGATTTTAGATGAAAAAATCACATTATCTATCGGGCAAAAGCAGTTAATCACAATCGCACGTGCTATTGTAGCGAATGCACCACTATTAATCTTAGATGAGGCAACTAGTTCCGTAGATACGCGAACAGAAATGCTCATTCAGAAGGCAATGGATACTTTGATGAAGGGAAAAACATCATTTGTCATTGCGCATCGACTGTCAACAATCAAAAATGCCGATGTGATTTTAGTTATGAAAGAAGGCTCCATACTAGAAACTGGTACTCATGATGAACTCCTTGCACAAAAAGGGTTTTACGCAGATTTATATAATAGTCAGTTTGAAATGGCATAAGGAATGTGATGAAAGCAATGTATTCACGTTGGATGTTTTAGCTATAAAAATAACCGTTCAAAAGGGACTCCCTAATTTGAACGGTTATTTTAATTACTTCAATTATGAAGTCGTTACAGAAGATGGACTATTCTTACTTTTCACTCTAAATAATCGTACTTTCGTGCTTCATCAGCATACTGTTGGGAAATCTGACCGTTTATGCTGTCCTCTTTTGAAACGTGTAAGATTTCTAGCGCGGAGTACATGTCCTCATCTTTATCATTGTACAAATCATT
>JAZUES010000298.1:0-5847 GCA_045640265.1 Solibacillus sp. | reverse complement strand
ATTAACATTCCTATTATAAAGAAACATTTAGCGGAATGAAACTTGAAGTACAGATAACAAGGAGAATATGTGCTTTCGCACTACTTTATCTTCTTTTTTATAGTCTATTTTTGACAAAAAAATGTTCTCTTTTATGCATTTAATAATTAACTACATCAAAAGCTCTACCAGCTCTAATTTAAAAGATATTTATAAGTATCATAAATTATTTTACATAAAAAGTAAATAATATAAAATACTTACTTAATTTAGACAATCGTATCATGCGAATAAATTTAATATTTTAAATCATTTCAGTGGGTGACCAAATAACCCACCCACCGATATTCACTCTACCTCACATTTTCTCATCATTTAATTGTTCCAAGGCTTTTTTTCTCCATTTTTTTGCTTGTTCACTATCGCGTGATTCATACATTTCAGCTAATTTGTTGCTTGCCTCGTAATCTCCGAGCATGGAAGCTTGCTTATAGTAATAAGTGGCCGTTTCCTCATTCTTCGTAGCACCTTCACCCATTTCATAACAATAGGCCACATTAAAAATAGCATCGACATGAAATTGTTCCGCAGCCTTTAAAAACCACTCCAGTGCATATGTTGCATTTTGCTTTTGCCCAAGCTCACCCGTAAAATAAATCATGCCCATTCTGTACATCGCATCAGCATAACCTTCTAATCCGGATTGTTCATAATGTTGTAGTGCTAACGCCTTACTTTGATCTGTCCCCAAACCTTGTTCATGCATAATACCAAGTGTGTACTTCGCCTCAGCAACCCCCATATTAGCTGCTTTTGTAAACCATTCAAATGCTTTTAGTTCATCTACTACTGTTCCTTCGCCATTGAAATACATGTCTGCAAGGTTATTCATTGCATCTGCATGATTTAATAAAGCAGCACGTTCGTAAAGTTTGAACGCCTGTAGTTCGTTTCCCCTGTTACCGAGCGATTCAAAATAGCAATTGGCTAATTCATAAAATGCATGCGCATCTTCCATTAAAGTGGCTTCGTCTAGCAATGCATACATTTCCTCATAGTTCATGTGTTGCTTGTAAAATAATGCGACATTTATCATTGCATGAATTTGTTTGTTTTTTGCCTGTTCAAATTGTGTCAGCCAGTACGCGACTTTTTCTAATGGTTCCACCTCTTGTACGAAGCGTTCAAATTGTTGTTCATCCATTGTAAGTCCTCCTAGCTTATTTCATCTGTTCTTCTCGATTTTGAAAATAGTCCACTAAATATTGTTTGAATTCCATTGCCGCAGGAGGTAAATAGCGATTTTTCGCCCATGAAACCCCAACAGAACGATAACAAGGTGGATCCACTTTCAACCGTTTTACTTTATAATCATCTAATCCTTTAATATTGGGAATGAGTGATACGCCCATACCCGCACTAACGAAGCCTGCAACCGTATGCATTTCCTCCGCCGCAAATGTTGTATTGAGTTCAATCCCTTCATTTAAGAAAAACTCATCTACTAATTGACGGAGTGAGTTTCCTTTTTTTATGGCGATAAAGGGCTCAGACTTGATTTCCTCTAAACGAATGGTGGTTCTTTTTGCGAGTGGATGGGTATTTGGTACAATAACAAAAAGTTCTTCAACAAAGAGCTCTTCCGTCATAATTTCAATTACCTTGGATTCAATATTTTGCGATAAGCATAAATCGATAGCGCCCTCTTCTAATCGTTTTAACAAATTTAATGACGTCGCCTGTGTTAATGAAAATTGCATATTGGGGAATATTGTGGATGTAGTTGCTATTAGTTCAGGAACAATTTCCATACCCAGTGTATGAATAAAACCAAATGACACTTCCCCTGAACCTGGCTTAATAATATCTTCAAATTCTTCTTTAATTCGTTCAAATTCGTCTAAAATAATGTTGACACTTTGCAAAAAAAGTTGGCCAAAGCGATTTAAATAAATGGAGCGCCCTTCACGATCAAATAAAGGAACACCCAAAACTTGCTCAATGTTCGAAATTGACTTACTTAACGCCGGTTGGGAAATCGATAAAACTTCCGCCGCACGTGTCATATGTTGCATCGTAGCAACGATTTTGAAATAGTGTAGTTGTTCAATCTCCATTTTTTATACCTCACATCATTAATAACTTATTGTAATCGAAACAATAGATATAATAAATTGTACTTATACATTTATACCTTTTATAATAGTCGTTAGCAACTAGTTTTCATATCAAATTAATTTCAAAATTTCAATAGTTTTTCATAAAAATTTATAAATTTGACATAATAAACTTCACAAAGGGGTCTTATAGACATGAAACTCATCGCGCCGAAACCTTTTACAATTGAAGCTGGAAAACGTGCTGTCTTATTGCTACACGGTTTTACTGGCAATACAAATGATGTAAAACGTTTAGGGAAATACCTAGCCGATCGCAATTACACTGTACATGCACCATTATATAAAGGCCACGGCGGTGGTCCTGATTTATTGATTCACTCCAATCCAATTGATTGGTGGAATAGTGTTATCGAAGGCTACGATGAGCTTCGTAATCGTGGTTATGAAGAAATCGCGGTAGCTGGCGTTTCTCTTGGTGGAATCTTCTCCTTAAAACTGGGTGAAGAACGTCCAATAAAGGCGATCGTTACCATGTCTGCTCCTGCCATGTCAAAAAATACAGATAGCTTGCAAGATCGTATCATCGATTATGCAATTAACTATAAAAAATTAGCTGGAACGTATGATGAATCTGTTGATAGTCGCTCAAAAATTGCCGAACTTGTAAAAATGCCTTCGTTAAATTATTTACAAAGCCTAATTAATGATACAAGTGAAAAATTAAATGTCATCCAAACACCCGTCCATATTTTACGTGGACTAGAAGATGATGAATATTATTGTGAAAGTGCAGATTTAATTTATAACTCTGTTAAGTCTCGTATTCGATCTGTGAAAACTTTCATTAACTCTGGTCACATTTTAACATTAGGGAAAGAGCGTGAATTGGTATTTGAAGAAATTTACCGTTTCTTTGAAGGTTTAAAGTGGAATGAATAATTTTGTGTCCCTTTGCAAAAACCCCCGTTTTTGCAATAATATAATAAACGAGCGTTGAATGGATCCCCGTCCATTCAACGCTCGTTTTATTTTTATACTACTGTTTCGATAATGATAACATAATAATTTTAGCTAATTGTGCACGTGTTATCTTTTCTGCAGGAGCAAATGTTGTTCCACTTGTCCCTTCAACAATACCGCTAGCATATAAAAAGTTTACTGCCATTTTTGTTTCATCATCATAATTTACGATATCTTTAAATGGTGCTGATGTTGTCGATGTGTATTCTTCACCCGTTAAATTATTGGATAAACGCAGTAACATTAGCGCCAACTGAGTACGTGTTAATTCGCCTTTGGGATTAAACGAACCACCATTTTCTTTAATTAGCCCTGCTTCATAAGCCGCTGCAATTTCACTTTGTATTTGTTGATCATATTGACTAATGTCTTTGAATGGTGCTGATGTTGTTGCCTTTAAGTCAAACGCACGAGCAAGTACTGAAACAACTTGTACACGTGACATACTCACATTCGGCTTAAATGTTCCGTCATCATACCCTTTTAAAATTCCTAAATTATAAGCTGTATTAATATATTCTCGTGCCCAATGTTTTGTGATATCTGGGAAGTAATCCATATCGATTCCCTCTTCTGTTACAATATCATCAATATTATTAACATCATTTTCGATATCATTTAGTATCGCTGTTAAATAATCCGACTTTATTTTTTGGGCAACGATTTCATAGCCTGCCTCACCTAAATGAACATTATTTGGATTTGGTAAGTATTTTAAATGATTACTTGCAATAATATCTGCTACTTCAGAAAAAATGCCTCCATTTTTTTCAACAACGGCTTTAATTGTGTTGTTCATCGTTGAAACTAAAGTATTAAGTTGGGTTTGAATCGCTGCATCTTGTAAATACGGGAATGGATTGTAGAGGCCCATAACTACAACGTCTGCTTCTGGATTTATTTTTTTGATTTCAGCAAAAATTTCCTCATAGTTTGCTGAGACAGTTTGAATAGTTTGTAAAACAGCTGGCAAATCAAATGTAAATCGGCCTGATTCCGAGCGGTCTACATATTTTAAAACATCATTCGCACCAACACTAAGCGTAATTAAATCTGCTTGTTCAATTGCATTTTGGATAGTTGTTGTTTTTTGCGAAGCACCACTTAAATCATAAATATTCTTTGTTACATTTGCTTTTATATCATTTAAAACATTTACTGTCGTATAGCCTGGAAATGAAAAACCTTTATTGAATTGAATTGGATTTACTTCATCTGCATATTGAATGGCAATATAATCTGCATAGCCGTATCCCATTTCGTAATTCTCGTTCATACCAGCCGCTAACGAATCCCCTAGCGCTAAATAGTTTAGTGGTTCTTCTGTTCCCTTTGCTTGTACATTTGTTGAAAATGGCAAAACTAATTGTAAAACTAATAGTAATGCTGCAAATATACTAAACCTTTTCATCCAATTCCTCCCTTTTTATGAAACCTGTTCATAATTATAGAGTATTTGATTATAAAAGACAAAGTACAATGTGTAAACTCCCAATTTAACGCTTTTTTTAAAACCTTACAGAAATCATTGAAATGTTAAGATTTCCATTTATCTCATATACTAGCTGAGGATATTATTTTAAAACCTGCTTATATTAATGGAAAGGGAGGTGCGATAATGACCCAAATACAAAATAAACTGCAACAAATGAAATTAGAAATAGCAGCGGAATTTGGATTGGAGAACTACGATTCCATCGATAAAGGTGAATTACCCTCTAGATTGAACGGCAAAATCGGTGGTGAAATGACCAAAAGGCTAATTGAATTAGGAAAAATGCAATTAGCTCAGATGTCACAACGAGAATTAGTGCCTATAATGGTAAAGAGGGAAAAAGTAATGCAAAAGCAACTTATGCTTCCTTGGCCTGAACAGCACAATGGGGATTTTTTGCCGGACCCTTTTCATTATAATTCCCAAAATAGTCACTTTTATAAGTAGAGCTTTCAAGAAAGTGGAAAATGACTTTTGCTAAACGAATCATATTTTTGTACTCAAAGCTGCTTTTTGTTGGTAGTGTGTTTGAGGTAACTCATGAAATATTAGAGGGTTAATGTAAAAATGCTTAGTTTAAATTTGAACTAAGCATTTTTTTCGCATTATGAAATCATCGCGGTTGAACCCTTGTATGATTTCATTTATATTATTTATCTGTTTGTTCTTGCTTCTTTTTCAAATATTCCGCACGTATTTTTTCAAGTTGCTGTTTTTTATCAAATTTGGCAGGCATGTTTTTTTCATGATACTTTGTCACAGCTACCTTACCTTTGGTATCCAATTGATATTTTCCCACTTTGTTCACCTACTTTTCTAATCCTTAAAGAAATCTATTCAACAAATATAATATACCTTATTTTACTGAATTAAACCTTATTAGTGTACTGTTGCCCTTGCATTTATCCGTAATCGCATTAAAAATTAGCATAAAAAACCACCTCCCAAAATACCTTGAGAAGTGGTAATTCTTTATCGAATAAATTGTGCGCTATACTACTTCTTAAAAAAGCTGTATAACAATCGTAAATATAACTGATATAACGGCTAAAGTTCAACCTAGCACATGCTGTAAACCCTTGATACTACAGGATTACATCATTCCTGGCATTCCGCCCATGCCACCCATATCTGGCATACCGCCGCCAGCTTCTGGAATGTCTGCTACTACTGCTTCTGTTGTTAAGAATAGTGCTGCTACAGAAGCTGCGTTTTGTAATGCTGAGCGTGTAA
>JAZUES010000297.1:0-47782 GCA_045640265.1 Solibacillus sp. | reverse complement strand
ATTTAAACGCACTGCAAGTTCAAGTACAATGTGCCGTGTAATACCAGGTAAAATACCCGTGTCAACAGAAGGCGTATATAGTATACCATCTTTTATCCAAAAAATATTCGACGTAATGCCCTCTGCAACAACCCCTCGCGCGTCCGTAAAAAAGCCTTCGTAAGCTACTAAATTGGGCAATTCCATTCGTGCTTTTACGTTATTGCCGTAATGATGACTTTTAGAGCGAACCGATTGTTCAGGTGTATTTCTTGGTGTCTTTAGCCAAACCGCTTCTTTTTCCGTACCGCGCACCATTTCTGGCAACTCTTTTCGAAAAACAATGACAGTCGGCGCTGCATATTCTGTCGGTGCAAGACCAATTGGATGCACACCTGCAGAAACATTTAAACGAAAATAGCCTTCCTTTCCATCTTGAGCATTTAACCGGTGAATGACTGTCTCCATCTCTTGAATCGTATAAGGGAATGCAATACGGTATTCCTTTAGTGCTTCTACTAAACGATGCATATGTTCTTTTAAGTAGACCGCATGCCCTTCATATGTACGAAATGTTTCAAAAAAGCCAAGACCATATAAAAAACCATGATCGAATGGTGAAATTTTTAGTTCCTTCTCTTCAACATATTGACCATTTATCCAACAAAGCATTACGAAATCCTCCTAACAATACAATTCAATAAAGCTGTGTAGTAACTGCTTACCATCTTCAGTCATAATTGATTCTGGGTGATACTGTACGCCTTCAATCGGCAACTCTTTATGACGCAGCCCCATTATCTCACCCTCTGCTGTCCATGCGGTTACTTCTAAACAATCTGGTAAGGTTTCTTGTTTTACAATGAGTGAATGATAACGGGTTGCTGTAAATGGACTTGCATTCTTATGATGTAACCCAATGCCTTTATGCAGTACAGGTGAAGTTTTGCCGTGCATTAAATTTTCTGCACGAACAACATCTCCGCCAAACGCTTGGGCAATGGCTTGATGTCCTAAACAGACTCCTAAAATCGGCAATTTTCCAGCAAAATGTTTGATGATGGCTAGGCTAGAACCCGCTTCATTTGGTGTACAAGGTCCTGGTGAAATGACGAGCATCATTGGTGCAAGCTGTTCAATTTCTTGAATCGTAATTTCATTGTTACGCTTTACCATTAGTTCATATCCAAATTCCCCGAAATATTGTACTAAGTTATAGGTAAACGAATCGTAATTATCGATCACTAAAATCATCGTACCACTCCTTCTGCCATGACCTTGGCCTGCCACATTGCCTTTGCTTTATTCATCGATTCTACGTATTCATTTTCTGGAATGGAATCAATGACAATTCCTGCACCCGCTTGAATATGGGCGATATCGTCTTTTATATAAGCTGTTCGAATGACAATATTAAGTTCTAAATCCCCTGTATAACCAATCCATCCAATTGACCCCGTATAAAGTCCACGTCTTACTGGCTCTAATTCCTCAATAATTTCCATCGTACGGATTTTCGGTGCACCTGTTATCGTACCACCAGGGAACATTGCCCGAATCACATCGGTATTGGTTTTTTCCGCTGCAATTTGACCACGTACGTTCGATACGATATGCATGACATGAGAGTAATATTCAATCACCATGAATTCATTGACCTCTACCGTCCCGTATTGACAAACACGGCCTAAATCGTTGCGCTCTAAGTCAACGAGCATCACATGTTCAGCCCGCTCTTTTTCATGATGAATAAGTTCGTTTGCTAATGCGATATCTTCTATGTCTGATTCTCCTCGAGGACGAGTTCCAGCAATTGGTCTTGTTGAAAGCTCTGTGCCTTTTCGTTTGACTAATAATTCAGGCGAGCCACTAACGACTGCAAAATCCTCACTCTCGATATAGGCCATATAAGGAGAGGGATTAAACGAACGAACAGCTTCATACATAGCGATTGGTGTTGCGGATAAATGCTTTCCTTGACGTACCGATAAATTAACTTGGAATACATCACCTTGTCCGATATAAGCTTTAATTTTTTTAACTGCGCTTTCAAATGCAGTCCCTTCAAACGAAACCTGAAGTTCGCCTTCATCTTGCTGAATATCGGTAGCCTTTTCTAGATGAAATTTCCTTATGGATAATCCCCTAACAGCACTTTGCTCCCACTGCTGTTGCCATATGGATAAATCTATCGAGCAATCTACAAATTTCATCAATGTTACTTCATTCGTCTTCACGTTATGTACAGCCCAATAATCAAACAAATAAAAATAAATAGTTGGAACTTGTAGATCATCTAACGTTAGCTGTGGCAACACCTCAATCGTGCGTGCATAATCATAGGAAATAAATCCGATTGCCCCTCCTTGGAAATCCGGCAATTGTTTGTTTGGCGGCAATTGATATTGTTGAATAAGGTTTTCGAGCTGTGTGAGCGCTTCCCCTTGTTTTACCTCTACCTCACCATTTCGCCATGAAATGTGTAGGCTTTCTTCAAAAGACTGCGCTGTTGCAATTGGATGCCAAGCCGCAATTGAATACTGTCCACCTCTTCCACTTTCTAAAAATACACGTTTTTTTTCATTTTCGGTTTGTTGTTGGAAACTGTAGAAAAACTCATCTTTTGTCATGTGAAATGTTTGATATTCAAGCTGCTGCATAAGCTACACCTGCTTTTCCATTTTTCTTAATTAAACTCGAAAACACTTCAAAAATCCAATATTTCTATTAATTTCCTTTATAAAATTAAAAAAAGACCCTTCTGTAAATGATTACTTACAGAAGGGTCCTTTGTTATAACGGATAATTAATCTTCAAATTGGTATAAAGGTGTTGATAAATAACGCTCACCATTTGATGGTACGATTGCTAATACGTTTTTACCTTTACCAAGGCGTTTTGCTGTTTCAATTGCCGCATAAATTGCCGCACCTGATGAAATACCAGCTAAGATACCTTCTTCGCGGGCTACTTTACGAGAGTTTTCAAATGCCACTTCATTTTCAACAAGGAAAATAGAAGTGTAAATGTCAGTGTCTAATACTTCTGGTATGAACCCTGCACCAATACCTTGGATTTTGTGTGGACCAGGGTTACCACCTGAAAGTACTGGTGAATCTTTTGGTTCAACCGCAATAATTTCGATTGAAGGATATTTTTCTTTAAGCGCTTGACCAGCTCCTGTAATTGTACCACCCGTACCGATACCTGCTACAAATGCGTCTAATTGTAAACCATCTGCTTCGAAGGCTTCAATGATTTCTGGACCTGTAGTTAAACGGTGAACTTCAGCGTTAGCTGCGTTTTTGAATTGTTGAGGTAAGAAGTAACCATTTTCTTCAGATAATTGCTCTGCTTTTGCGATGGCGCCTTTCATACCTTCTGGACCAGGTGTTAATACTAAATCTGCTCCATAAGCACGTAATAAATTACGACGTTCTAAAGACATTGTTTCTGGCATTACTAAAATCGCTTTATAACCTTTTGCTGCAGCGATCATTGCAAGACCAATACCTGTATTCCCTGAAGTTGGCTCGATAATTGTGCCACCTGGTTTTAATGTGCCGTCTTTTTCAGCTGCTTCAATCATTGCTAAAGCTAAACGGTCTTTTACTGAAGAACCTGGGTTGAAGTATTCTAATTTTACGTATACGTTACCTTCATTTTCAGATGTTGCATTGTTTAATTTTACGATTGGCGTACGTCCAACTAATTCCGATACAGAATTGGCTAATTTACTCATTTTATTCATCCTCTCTTAATTCCTACTAACTCAATAGGTTTTCCTTAATTGTTATCTTATCAATTTTCCCTAACCTTTGTCAATTGATAACTTTATAATTTGTGCGGAATTTTCTGACTACTAGACACAAAGATTTGCGGCCCCCTTTTAGGAGAACCGCTTGTCTTATTATTTTGCCTCACCATAAAACCAAGTTGCATCAAATTCGGACCAGAATGATTCTGTTGTCACAGAAGTTGGAAGTTGTTCTAATGCCAATTGACGCTTTACATGATCTTGCACTTCATCATATGAGAATGATTGGCCTTCCACGATTTCCGTTACATACGCAATGGCATAACGCCCATCGCTCAACACAAACGGCTTAGAAACTTCGCCCGATTTTAACGTTTGAACAGTCGAAACAACTGCTTGATCAGATGTTGATTGACCTTCTGCAACAAATCCGATGTCGCCACCTAAACTAGCAGACGCTGTATCAAGTGAATGTTCCCGTGCTAAAACCGAAAACTCAGAACCACTTTTTAATTCTGTTTGAACTCGTTCGGCATCCTCTTTTGAATTAACAATGATTAAGCTTGTACGATATGTCGTTGGAATATTGTAAAGCGATTTATTTTCGTTATAATTTTTCTCTGCTTCTTGCTCTTCAATCACAACATCATTCGTTAATACTTTATCCAAAATAAGTTGAGCCCTTACTTTTTTACGTAATTGCTCGGTTGATAAACTATGTAAAGACGTGTCATTCGCATCTTGGGCCGAACGTAAGAGTGCAATTTCTAAATCGATTTCTTCATCCGTAACATCAAGTTTAAACTTTTTCGCTGCCTTTTCCATAACAGCCTCATTTACTAAACCTTGCAATGTTTCTTTACCATAACGGCTTTCCATTGCAGCTAGCCACTCTTGACGTGTAATTACCTCACCATCTACGGTAGCAACTTCTTCGCTACCGCTTTTCGATGAATTATCACCAGATGGGAGTAACCATAGCACAAACCAAAAAAGATTTCCGATAAGCAATACGAACAATAAAATTAATGTCGGCTTCGTTTTTAAACGTCTTTGTGATAACGGTGTATTTGGCGGTGTTTGTGGTGTAGTTTGATGCAGATTACGATTGAATTTCATTCACGAAACCTTCAAGATCTTCTTTACTGAAATGATAATGCTCTAAACAGAAATGACACTGTGCTTCTGCTCCGCCATCTTCATCGATCATCTCTTGAATTTCTTTTACACCTAAACCGATAATCGCCGCACCAAAACGCTCTTTTGAACATTGACATTGGAACTGAACAGGCATGGAAGAAAGAACTTGAACATTGCCTTCTCCTAATACCGCTTCTAAAATTTGCTCTGGTGTATAACCTTTTTCAATCATTTTAGATACAGGTTCGATTGAAGATAAACGTTTTTCAATTTCATCAATTGTTTCCTCTTCACAGCCCGGCATTAATTGAATAATAAAGCCACCTGCCGCTAAAATTGTGTTGTCTGGATTAACTAATACTCCTAACCCTACTGAAGAAGGTACTTGTTCCGATGAAGCAAAATAATACGTAAAGTCTTCTGCTATTTCACCGGATACGATTGGTGTTTGCCCTGAAAACATATCACGTAAACCTAAATCTTTAACAACCGTTAATGTTCCTTCTGTACCTACACCCGCACGTACATCTAATTTACCGTGCTCATTTAAATCGAAGTGGACATGTGGGTTCGTAACAAATCCACGCACATCTCCTTTTGCGTCTGCATCAATAACCATTGGACCAATTGGACCGTTTCCTTCAACTTTCACGGTAATTTTATCGTTACCTTTTAGCATGGCACCCATCATAACCGACGCTGTCATCGAACGACCTAAAGCTGCTGAGACAACAGGCCATGTATTATGACGACGTTGTGCTTCTCCGACTGTTTCTGTTGTTTTCGTGGCAAATGCACGCACTTGACCCTCAAATGCGATGGCTCTTACTAAGTAGTCTTTCATATTAAAAATTCCTCATTTCTGCTGATTTCTTTTATAAATAATTGCAAGACCCTTTAATGTTAAAAGGGGGTCTACGATATCGATCATTTGTGTTTCATTTGCAATTAATTTGGCAATTCCACCTGTTGCAATGACAAATGGTTCTTCTTTACTTTGCGCCTTCATACGGCTAATGATGCCTTCTACTTGCCCGATAAAGCCAAAAAAGACACCGGCTTGCATTGCTGCTATTGTGTTCTTACCAACAACCTGTTTTGTATGGGCAATTTCTATGCGAGGCAATTTTGCGGCTCGTGCATATAAGGCATCCGTTGAAATCGCGATACCCGGTGCAATAGCACTCCCCACATAGTCACCGCATTCATTGATATAGCTATATGTGTTTGCCGTACCAAAATCGACAATAATCAGTGGTCTTCCGCCATATTCAGAAATGGCTGCTACTGCATTAACGATTAAGTCAGCTCCAACTTCACGAGGATTTTCATATTTAATATTTAATCCTGTTTTAACACCAGGTCCCACGGTTAATGGCTGCATTTGAAAATATTTTTGACTCATTGCTTCAAGTACGAACATTATCGGTGGCACAACTGAGGATATAATAACTCCTTTTATTTGTTCAAATAAAATGCCTTCATGCGAAAAAAAGGCTTTGATTTGCATTGCATATTCGTCTTCTGATTTTCGTGTATCGGTTTTCATTCGCCAGTGATACATGAGCTTATCATTTTTATATACACCTAAAATGATATTCGAGTTCCCCGCATTCATCACTAAAATCATACGTGTCACCTACTTTTTACTTGTCCTGTCAAAAATAATACCATATTTGGTAGTGCCCTTTATAGTATTGTCTATTATCAATATGTAAATTATGGTGAATGTTTATCATATAAAAAACTGGCTACTTCCTCGTTAAAGGGGGAAGTAGCCAGTTTAAAAGTTTTACTATTTTTGACGGTCTTCATCGATGCCTTGTGGGCGTTCTGGGAGACCTTCTTTTGGTAAATCTGCAATTGTCGGATCTACTGGATTGTTAACAACCTCTTTGTTGATTGAAGCGTTTCCTGCTGTTTCAACAGTTGGTGTCGCTTCTTTTGCAAGTTCAACAGAAGGTGTTGATTCTTCATCAGCTGGCTCTTCTTCAACAGGAGGAAGTGTACCATGATCGCGTAAATGTTCAATTTCTTGCGCGTTTAATGTTTCTTTTGTCATTAACGTATTCGCAATTAAATCAAGTAAGTCACGATTGTCTGTTAAGATTTGTTTCGTACGAGCATATTGCTCATCGACAATACGTTGAACTTCTTTGTCAATTTCATAAGCAACTGTATCTGAGTAGTTTTGATCTGCGCCGAAATCACGTCCTAAGAACGGATTACCACCTTGGTTCGAGCCATATTGAACCGCACCAAGATCTTTGCTCATACCATACTCTGTTACCATTGCACGGGCAATACTTGTTACTTTTTGGAAGTCATTATGTGCACCTGTTGAAACTTCACCAAGTACAATTTCTTCTGAGACACGTCCGCCAAGTAAACCTGCGATACGGTCAAGTAACTCTTGTTTTGTTGTAAAGAAGCGCTCTTCTTTCGGTAACATAATTGCATAACCACCCGCTTGACCACGTGGTACGATTGTTACCTTATGAACAGTATCTGCTTCGTCTAATTCTAAACCAACAACAACGTGACCTGCTTCGTGGAACGCCACCAGTTTTTTCTCTTTTGCAGAGTAAACGCGGCTCGCTTTTGCTGGACCTGCAATTACGCGGTCTGACGCTTCATCGATATCTGCCATGTTAATTGTTTTTTTGTTCTTACGAGCCGCAACAAGTGCAGATTCGTTTAATAAGTTTTCTAAATCAGCACCTGAGAATCCTGGAGTACGTTGCGCAACTGCACCTAAATCCACACCATCTGATAATGGCTTGTTACGTGCGTGTACTTTAAGAATTGCTTCACGGCCTTTTACATCTGGGTGACCAACCGTAATTTGACGGTCAAAACGACCTGGACGTAATAATGCTTTATCTAGAATGTCTGGGCGGTTTGTTGCGGCGATGATAATAATACCTTCGTTTGCACCGAAACCATCCATTTCAACTAGTAATTGGTTTAATGTTTGCTCACGTTCATCGTGACCACCACCAAGACCAGCACCACGTTGACGACCTACTGCATCAATTTCATCGATGAAAATGATACATGGCGCATTTTTCTTCGCGTTTTCAAACAAGTCACGTACACGGCTTGCACCGACACCAACAAACATTTCTACGAAGTCAGAACCTGAAATCGAGAAGAATGGTACGCCTGCTTCACCAGCCACAGCACGTGCAAGTAATGTTTTACCTGTACCTGGAGGGCCTACTAGTAGAATCCCTTTAGGAATACGTGCACCGATATCGGTGAATTTACGGTGATCTTTTAAGAAGTCTACTACTTCGACTAGCTCTTGCTTTTCTTCATCGGCACCGGCTACGTCTGTAAAACGAACTTTTTTCTTTTGGTCATCATAAAGTTTTGCTTTTGATTTACCAAAGTTCATTACTTTATTACCGCCACCTTGAGATTGGCTCAATAGGAAGAAGAATAAAATAATAATGATGACAAATGGAATAATACTTGTAAGGAAAGTTACAAAGCCACTTGTTTGTGCTGCTTCTAATACTTCCACTTCAGGATAGTCCTTATCAATTTGCGTAATACGCTCAATTGATTTCACATCATTTGTCAAGATGTTTACTGTGAAGTTTTCGCCTTCTTCAGCACCCTTCATTTGACCTACAATGTTATAAACATTTTTATCTGGTTGAATTGTGATTGATTCAACCTTTTTATCATCTAACGCTTCAAAAAATTCATAGAAGGTTAAATCATCAGTTGTCTTTTTACCACCATTAAATGTTCCAAAAATCCCGATAATAACGAGAAAAATTAGTAAATAAAATATGGTGTATCGAAATATTCGATTCATCCCCAGCCTCCTCACAACGTTACAGAAAAACTATAAGTAAAATCTTAACATACGTTGAAATTTTCATACAACGAAAAGCACCGAGCATTTCAAAAGTTCGAACGAATTATGTCACAATCCGTTCAATTAGAATGAATATACTTCACGTTTTAAAATTCCGATGTATGGTAAGTTACGGTATTTTTCTGCGTAATCTAAACCATAGCCTACTACAAAACCATCTGGTACTAGGAAACCAATAACATCTGCTTCTAATTTGACTTTACGACCAGATGGCTTATCTAATAAAGTCACAATTTTAATTGATTTTGCTTTACGGTATTTGAATAAGTCTACTAAATAACTTAACGTTAAACCACTATCGATGATGTCCTCAATAATGATTACATCGCGTCCTTCAACACTTGTGTTTAAATCTTTTAAAATTTTAACTTCACCAGAAGATACTGTCGCATTTCCGTATGAAGATACATCCATGAAATCTAGTTCAACATAAGTATCAAAACGTTTCATTAAATCTGTCATAAACGGCATTGCACCTTTTAATACACCAACTGCCAATGGGAAACGGTCCGCATATTCTTCTGTTAATTGTGCGCCTAGTTCTTTAATACGTGCTTGGATTTGTTCTTCTGTAATCATAATTTTTTCGATATCATTTTGAATCATGAGTAGATTCCTCCTTAGATTGTTCAAACTTTCTTAAAACGTTCATCGCGATCGACAATAAGTACAAAGTCGTGTTCCGCTGACTTTACGCTAGAAAATTTATTATTTACGCGTACAGCTATTATTGCTAAAAGGTCATCTGTTGCATCAACTAATAATGGCCAATTCGCTCGTTTTGCTAAAGGAATCTTGTCATCAATAAAAATGCGAGATACTTTTTTCTTCTGCTGCATACCAAAAAGTGCAATGCGATCTCCAACTTTTGAGCCTCTTACATAAAGCGGAAACGAAATAGTAGAAGCCGTAAAATAAAATGGCTGATACCTTGTGAGTAATGTTTCATCACAAAATGCCAATTGTCCGACAAAAAGACGCGTCATTCCAACCGTAAACCACTCATTTAAGGTGATTTGTTGCTTTTCTATTGGAGCTCTTTGTTGCTTTTTTTCAAATACGATTGTCTCATATTGACGCCGCGCAATAAAATTTTCAGGTAAATCAAGCGCACGACTACCTTCTGACGTTTCAAATAACATTAAAATTGTCCTACAAAGTGTATAGCTTTGAATCGTATTCGAATCGTTATAAAGATAACTTAATAGTATTAAAATGAGCCTTCTTTGTAAAGCAAGTGGTTCATTTTGAAAGTCAGAAACATTCACTTTATAACAATTTTGCGCTAATTTTTCGAAAATCTCAGAAAAATGCTTTTCCGCAAGCTGCATTAAATAAACATCATCGTCCGTTAACTGCTGGGCAATTTGGACAGCGTGATGTGAGACTTCATTGTTTTCTTGCTTTAATAAAGGCACAATATGGTGACGAAAACGATTCCGTGTATACGTATCTTTATTATTACTGGCATCTTCTCGATACGTTAGTTGCTCATTATGTAAATATTCCCTAATTTCACTTTTTGTAACCACTAAAAATGGGCGAATAATTAAATATTGGCCAAATGAACGCTTCGGCGAAATACCTTTTAAACCATTCAACGAACTTGCCTTTGTCATTGCCATTAACACTGACTCCAGCTGATCGTCTGCATGATGGGCCGTCACAAGTTTATCGAATTTTTGCACATGCATCACCTCTTCAAAAAAGCGGTAACGTTCTCTACGACAAATGGCTTGTGAATTCCCTCCCTCGTCTTCTAAGAACGATGCAATGGGAATGGCACAGCTAAACACTGGAATACCCCACTTTTCACAAGTTTCCTCAACAAATCGACGGTCCCCATCTGATGCCTCACCTCGAAGCATATGATCGACATGGACGACCGCTAATTCCATTTGAAAATAGTTTTTAAAATTACATAAAAAAGAAAGAAGCGCCATCGAATCGACGCCTCCAGAACAAGCGACAAGAATTTTGTCCCCTTCTTTAATTAATTGATGCTGCTTTATATAGGCTAATACGCGATGCTCTAATGCTTGCATCATCTCACCTCATCTGTTTATTTATCATTGATATGCTGGACGAAATACAGACCATTTCGTTGCAACATGCTGGATACGAAATAGCATGACTGTACAATCGTCATCAATTGAATACCGTTCGTTAAATTGTGCCATTACATCATACAAAGCGGCCTGAATAGTTGCACCTCTCTTAATGGCTTGGCGAATCAATTGTAAAAATAATTGCTCTTGTTGTGCCCAATTTTCACGACCTCCAAATAATCCATCTGAAATCATCACAATAATATCTTCAGATAACAGTGAAATCATTTCCGTATCAACTGTAAAGTCTGATAAAAATCCAATCGGGGCACTTTTGCTTTCAATTTTAAATAATTCACTACCTCGCAAAACATACGTTGTCATGCTTCCCGCTTTCCAACACCATAAATCACCTAACTGTAAATCAACAAGTGCAAAATCAATCGTTGCATACATGTCGGAAGTATTTTTTAAAGACATGACATAGTGCATCGTATGCATCGCTGTTTCAGGGTCCATATTATGCGTCAAGCACTCCTGCATCATATGGATTAAACGATCACTTTCTTGCCTTGCTAAATCACTTGTCCCCATTCCATCCGACAACATAATTGCTGTTAAACCCGAATGAAGTGGGAAAACACGATAGGAATCGCCTGAAACGAATTGTTTAAATTGTGAATGCTTATATATATCATACTCTAATTGATAACGAATTGCCGAGCGAAACCTAAATTGGCGATAAAAAAATGGCTTTTCTTGCTGATGAATTTCTACTCCTTGCATCGGCTCATGCAGCATTTCAAATAACAGCTGCTCCACTTGCTGAATAACCGTATGTCCTTCTCGTTCATCAGCAATCGAACAAATAAACTCTCTTTCTCCAATTTCTGTCTTTATCCATTGCAACTGAAAACAATTAATTTGCTGTTGCTTTAAAAAGTGTTGCACATATTCATCCATATCACTATGTTCAATCTCATTTTGACGCTCATCTAATAACTGTTCCAAATGATTACTTAAATCTCTTAATTGTAGCGCAATCATCTTCTTACCGTGATAAAATTGGCGTTCCATTTGTTCTTTTTGTAAGGCAGACTCCAACTCTTCCAGTAGTTTCGTCGATTTAATGCATTTTGTTTTTAGTTGTTCCTCTGCTCGAATCCATTCAACCTGTTTTGAACTTCTACGAGCTATGTGCCACTCTTCAATTGGAATTTCCATCTCACGTTTTGTTCCAAAGCATTGCTCGTAACGAAAACAACTCGAACAAATAATGAAATCGGTTCTTTGTTCAACACGCTTTACTTCTTGCGTAAATCGATCAAACACAAGATTTTTCATAAATGAAACGAATTGTTGAAATTGCTTTAAATGCTCTGTTGCAGCTTCATTACTTTGGATAACAATTGGATTAAATGCATGTTTGTTGTAATAACTTTCAACAGTTTGTAGCCATGCACGTGGGATTAATAAAAAAAGTAGCATGCCTGCAACGATTGAAACAAAATAAACACTATCAAGTGGTAATGTCGCATCATAGAAAAAGAAAAAAACACTTGGTAATAAACTAAAAAAGGCGATGCCAAAACGCCCAGCTATCTTCATCACACTTGCTACTAATCCAGTAGTTGCATATAAAACAATCATGCTCGTAAATGATAAATTTGCGATACCCGTAAGCAAACCAAGCGATAACGTAAAAATGACTGTTGCACCAATCGTTGAACTCGCCGCAACGAAGCAAATAAGTAAATGCATTAAAATAATGGGCAACGAAAAGTAAGATATCGTCAAACTTTGCATACCGATTAGCATTCCTGCTAAAACAACGAATAACGCAACTACCTTTTCTTTTGTCCATTCATAATTTTTTATCTCAGAAATTGACACAAAAAATTGTCTCATAAAAAAAAGCATCATTACTGCAAATACACATTCATTCAAAATATAAAATAAAGTTAATAATGGCGGAAATCCACTATATGAAATAGTTTGCCATGTCATCTGGACAAGGCCAATGGTAAGAACAACAGCCACATATGCAGAAAGACGTAAATATTTAAAGCGTAATAGCCCTTCAATCAGGACAAGTTCCAGTAGCAGAATCACAACCTGACCAAATCCTAGAAAAGCCGTACCTAAAAAGCCTCCAATTAATACCGAGGTCTGGTACTGTGGAAATTTAGAACGCATGATGAGCCAAAAGGGTAAGAAAAACGGTGCAACTACTTCAAAAAAAGTGGCATGTGCAAAACAAAATGCTAGAAAAAAAGAAATGCTAACTAGTAATGCATTGATTTTTTTCATGCTTCCATCATTCAAATCTTCATAATGTGGATGTATTGTAACTTTTTCATTGATGATTGTCGTCAATTTTTGATCACCTTTCTTTTTCTCGCAAGTATATTAAGAAAGAGAGGTGAAGTTTGTCTGTTTATAGTTTGAAATTCTATAAATTGTTCGACGACTTTTACTATGTTTTGCCAGATTGATAGAGACAAATATATAAAAAATGACAAAATACTCATTCGAAATAACTGATAAAATAGCAATTTATCAATGATTAACACAATAAAAAGCAAAAAGAGAATATTTCTCTTCGAAATTTATTAAAATATGATTGACAGTTTTATTCTTGCCCTGTATTATTGGTTTTGTTGTTAATTTGGCGGTGTAGCTCAGTTGGCTAGAGCACTCGGTTCATACCCGAAAGGTCGTGGGTTCGACTCCCTCTGCCGCCACCAATATTTTGGCCCGTTGGTCAAGCGGTTAAGACACCGCCCTTTCACGGCGGTAACACGGGTTCGATTCCCGTACGGGTCATCTTATAAAGAAAGGATGCAATAAGTATTAACTTATTGCATCCTTTCTTTTTTGTTATTCATAATGATCTTTTTGCAATCTTTTGTCACAAATAGGCGTTTATCGCCCTCATCATCCGTCAACTATTGGAATAATGGTCATCATTTACCTTATAATAGTGTTTGAAAGAGGAGGCGTTTTCTTTGGTCCAAAATTTTACATACTTAGCATTTCTATGTGGCGTTAGCATGCTTTTAATTGTAGGCGGCGTTATTTTATCAAATTTACCTGTTATGCTTCAAACCATTATGATCTTCATTGGTTTAATTGGGGGCGTATTTTGTTTTGTAACACTTATTCGCATACTCATTAAACACAATGCTGAAAACGATAAAAACCAATCCACTGAAAAATAAGGATATTGTACTTCATGTCTTGCTATATAAAAAAGGAGTTACTTTGTAAGTATTTACTCACAAAACAACTCCTTTTTTCATCTATATGGTCACTTTTTCTACGTGTCAAACAGCCAACAAATTACCCTCTGCGAGCTCCACGGCCACCGCGTTTTGACTCAGTTGCACGTTTTAATGTAGTTAAACGCTCGTCACTATCTTTTAAGAAACGTGCCATTTTTTGTTCAAAGTTTTCCTTTGGTTGGCGATCATTACGATCGTTTGAACGGTTATTATCACGACGAGGACGCTGTGGACGCTCTGGTCGCTCAGCTTGAGGCTTTGCTTTACGAATTGAAAGACCAATCTTCCCGTCCGCTTCAACATTCATCACTTTAACTTCGACTTCGTCGCCTACTTTAAGATGTTCGTTAATATCTTTTACATAGTTATCCGCTACTTCACTAATGTGAACTAAACCTGTTTTACCATCAGGAAGCTCTACGAATGCGCCGAAATTTGTAATTCCTGTTACCTTACCTTGTACTTTGCTGCCTACTTCAATTGACATAAAAAAAATGCTCCTCCTTAAAATTTAAGAGACCTTTACCTTAAAAGTCATATTATCCTTTGTACTGAAACTTTTGTTCAATAGTTCCTCCTCTAATTATAGCTAACATAAAAAGAGTGTCAACAAGACACTCTTTTTAAAGGTAATTAATACCAATCATTTGTCATAAAAATATTAAATTTCACGTATTTCCATCTAAAAATGAATCTGATTTGTCATTTTAATTAATTTCCGCAGTTTCTAGCATACAGGCTTTTAAACTATTGTTCATCTTCTGCGTCTTTTTCATCGCCATTTTCAGATGAATTAGGCATCGTAAAAATTATTTCTCCTTCTTCTGAAAGGAAAAATTCTTTTCTGGCCAATTTTGCAATGTACTCGTCGTCTTCTAATTTTGCGATTTGTAATTTTAACATTTCTTGCTTTTCTAATACTTGTTCTAATTCTTCACTCACATTTGCCTTTTGCTCTACTTTTGCAGCAAGCCTTTCATTTTGTACTTTGTTTGCTTGAATAAGACCAGCAACAACGACTACTGCAAAGATAAAGAAAATAGCCATTCTCCTACGGCGCAAAACGGCTTGTTTCGCTTTGTATTGTGCTTTTGCTTGCGGATTTGAGCGGACATAGTCGTTGTTCAAGGGTTGAACATTGCGTTTATGTAGCTCTTCTTGTTTCTTTGTTCTCACCATTTCCGTCGCCTCCAACCCGATCAATTAATTGTTACTATTATACGAGTTCCCTATTTTATTTAAAAGGTTTTTTACAAATATTTCTTGAAAAGTTTCCATATCGGGCGAGTTAGTAAGACAATTGCTGCAACAATCCACCTTATTATCGTCCGCACAAAACGAACAAATAGATGGCCTATATAGAAAAAAGGTTTAATAAGTATATTCACAATTAACCTTCCTATGAAACGTATAAACTTTTGAAAAATAAATTCATACGCCACAATTCCTGCTATTTGAGCGAGTGGATCTACAACACGCCACTGCCCGCCTTTTATTAAAAATAAAAAGTAAAATGTACATATTCCTAAAAAAACCCAAACAATCCATTCGATAATGGTCGCTAAACTGCGAAAGAATTGCATTGGGATTTGCCGAACTGTATACCTTGTACAATCAATAACTGCTCCTACAGCGATTCCACTTATAAACATAACGAATATGCTTACAAGCTGCGCGCTCATCATCATCCAAATAATTTATGGAGGAAACTTTTCGACATGCCACTGTCACTTTCATCATATTGCAATTGTTTCACTTCACCCTCTAGTGTTAGGAGCCCCTTGTCCACATCTAAATGAACAATACGCAAGTCCTCGCCTCGAATGAGTAAATGTCCTTGTGAGGTATTCACAAAAAATTCTTCTTGATCAAATCGTTCAATACTTTTTACTGATGTCATATCCATTCTCTTACGATTACGCACGGTTACTAAATGATCACCTGATGAAATGGTATAGCGTGTACTTTCTTGATGAATTGTCAAAATAGTCCTCCCTTATCCGATAGTTGTACACTATATGCTCGTACTAAAAAAAGCATGACAACGTTCATTGCCATGCTTCAAAAATCTATTCTTCATCATCAATAAATTCAGGTTCAACTTTTTCAAGACGCTCTTCTTTTAATATTGTAAACATTTTGAGGGCATCTTCTTTTCTTACGTTTTCACGAATTTCTTCTACGCGGGCAGTAACGATTTTTTGACCGAAACGAATCGCTAACTCGTCCCCCACTTTAACAGGACTACTTGCTTTTGCCGCTTTCCCATTGATCGTAATACGTCCTTGAACCGCCACCTCTTTTGCGAGCGTACGGCGTTTAATTAAACGTGAAACTTTTAAAAATTTATCTAGGCGCATCTTCTTACTCCCCTTTTTCTAAACGTTTGGCTTCATTCCAAAACGCATCTAATTCATCTAATGTAAATTCACTAAAAGCTTTGCCACTGTTTTTCACACTTTCTTCAACGAATTGGAAGCGACGTGCAAATTTTTCATTTGCATGCAGCATGGCTTCTTCCGGTGAAATTTTATAAAAGCGCGCTAAGTTAACTAGTGTAAATAGGACATCACCAAATTCATCTAAACGAGCTGTTTCTGAACCATTCGTTATTTCTTCTCGGAACTCCTGCCATTCTTCTGCAAATTTATTCCATGCATCTTCAACATGCGGCCAATCAAAACCAACTGTTGCTGCTTTTTTCTGATAGTTATACGATGTTTGCAGTGACGAATCTGGACGGTATTCCGTTTTTAAAAGTGATGGATGTTGTGATGCACTTTTTTCTTGTTTTTTAATCGCTTCCCAGTTTGCAATGACTTCATCCGCATCTTCAACGGACACATCACTAAATACATGTGGATGACGGCGAATCATTTTTTCGCTAATGGATGCTAATACTTCTTCTAATGTAAAGTAGCCGTTATCCTCACCAATTTGCGCATGTAGGAATACTTGTAACAATACATCTCCTAGCTCTTCTACCATTGCAAAATCGTCCTCATCATCTACTGCGGCTAAAAATTCATGGGCCTCTTCTAATAAATATTTTTTTAATGATTCATGGGTTTGTTTTTGATCCCATGGGCAGCCATTAGGTCCACGTAGTTTCGCAATAATTTGACGGAATGTTGTCCAGTCACGTAACGCATCTTCGTCCGTTTGAACAGGCGGTACATATACGGTTGTTAAATTATTGATTTCTGCTGCTTGATCTAACTCGTATAGCGGCACAGTACGTAATTGTTCTTGTGATGAACCTGCCGCCGTAACAATCGTTACTGGATAATCGTCTCGGTATTTTTCCATTAATGTGAGCTTCACTTCAGATGCACTAAATGAATCATATACTTGTGCGATTAAAATGTGCTGACGCATATTAATATCATGCATCGACAAGCTCGTACCGTCTAACAATTGAAAGCCATCAATCGGGTCAATTTTTAATGCACCAAAAATTGGATCTAAAAAACTTTGTCCTCCCTCAATAACAAGATGAATGCGCCCCTTTAAATCGGCCTCAATTAAATGCTGTACCGTTTGTTCTGCAACTAATGGATGACCTGGAACGGCATACATAATATCGTCTTTTTCTACAAGCTCAATTAAACGCTCCGCAATTTCTTCATACACAGGACCAAATGAACCGTGCTTAATATAAATTTCATCAAAGCTTGTAAACGCAACGCCTTCTTCACGTAAATCGTTTAAAACAGGATGATCTTCTGTACGAACATATAAATTTTTTGCTGCTTTAATTTTTTTATAAACGCCCATTTGCATTTGTTCAAAATCTGCTGCACCTAGGCCAATGACTGTTAACTGATTCAACATAAACACCTACTTTTTTCGATTTAACCAAAGCTGGTATGCGACCATACGTCGTCCGAGTGGAATTAAAAACCAATCTTTTTCCGCCAAAACTCGCATTTTCGCCACAACTGTAATAAAAATACACGCTCCAAGCGATACTAACATCACAGTATAAAACATCGCGTAAATTCTACTAAACGACATCACATCGATGAACTGATTTAATAAAACAATCATGCCTTCGACCGAGATAAGCATCGCAATACACGCAAAACCTAATTTCCTATAAAATATACGACTTGCTAACTTTATCGCGGCTACTTTTTTCAAATAAACAATGAGTGCCGTTGCGGTAAAAATAAGTGCCATATTACTCGCAATTGCAGCACCGATAACGCCCCACTCCGCGATTAAAAGTGAATTTCCTGCATATTTTATTGCCACACTAAACACTAAAAATAGAGCTGGAACTTTTAACTTACTATAACCTTGTAAAACGGCCGTAAATGTCAAAATAATTGACAATGGCACAATTTGAACCGCATACAGTTTTAATACACCTGACAATGCATCTGTTTTAAATAATAAAATGTTAATATACGGCATGACAAGAATTAACCCTAATGCCGCCGCAACGCCAAATAATAAAGAACTCCGATACGTTAGTTGTATAAATGGTTTAGCTCCTCGACCACTCTTATTTTTTGCCTTTATGGCAACAAGCGGCACAATCGCTAAAGAAAGTGACGTTGCAATTACCAATCCCAACTGTACAAGTGGCTGACCACGATCATATATCCCTTTAATCTCCATTGCTTCTATCGACGATATTCCGGATTGAACGAGAATTTTATAAATCGTGAATGAATCGACCAATTGATAGCATAATAATAAAAGCCCACTCATACTAATCGTGACACTATAAAAGGTCACTTCTTTTAGTATCGGCCAAACCTTCACCTTAACGTTTACAGTTATTCCTTCATGTTGTTGGTGTTTTACAAAAAACAATAGTAACAAGATGCCCGCAACCTCACCAATAACCGTTCCTAAAACTGCCATCTTTCCAGCTTCATATACAGATTGTGTATACGAAAGTAAAATGACTGTTCCGACTAAAATAATTGATACACGAACCGCTTGTTCAAAAACTTGTGCATAAGCAACTGGTTTCATACGATTATCAGCTTGGAAATTTCCCTTTAAAATCGCAAGAAATGGCATACATAACGTAATGAATGAACCTACCTTTAGTAGCGCTGCTAATTGAGGATCCTTCATCCACATTGCTAATGTTTCCGCACCGAAGTAAAGAAAACTAAAAAACAGGAGTGCTAATACAACTAAATAAGTAAATATCACTTTTAAAACAGCGCGTTTTTCAGCATGTGCTCCACCGCGTGCCTGAATGTCTGCTAACATTTTTGAAATCGCAACTGCAAAACCACTAGCAGTCCATACAACAAAAAAAGAAATAAACGGGTACACTTGCTGATACACATAAAACCCTTGATTTCCTACTAAATTTTGATAAGGAACTCGGTAAACTGCACTTAACACTTTGACAAGGAGTGCTGCAATGGTTAAAAGCAAAGCACCCTTCATATAATTTTTCATGCCAAAACCTTGCGAAGACATTCTAAATCCATCCTCTTCTACATACAATAAATTTAGTATAACACGAAATGACCTTTCGCCTTTTAGTTGCTTTTTTACCCTTCTTTTTCTCAAATAAAAAAAACGACCAATTCCTTAGTCGTTTTAATTTCAATTTAGTTTTCCATTTGTTTTGCTAAGAAATGTGCTGCCGTTTCAGCTGCCTTTTGTTCAACATCACCAATAAAATGTACACGTGATAATAAATAGACAGCACCAATTGGATCACCATTTGAAATAATCGGCACAATGCAATAGGACTTCACTTGTTCATGTTGACCTGTTACAAGTTCAATTGTCATTTCAAGCTTCTCGCTAACCGCAACTCGATCTTTTATCGCATCTTCTGAAAAAATCGTTAAGCGTCTTGCTACGTAATCTTTTCTCGATACACCTGCTACGGCAATCATTTCATCACGGTCACTAATAAAACTCGGTGTACCTAATGTTTCATAAAGTGATTCAACATATTGCTGTGCAAATTCACCTAAATCATTAATGGGTGAATATTTTTTTAAAATAACTTCACCTTCGCGGTCGGTATAAATTTCAAGTGGATCACCTTCACGGATGCGAAGTGTTCTTCGTATTTCTTTTGGTATAACGACACGCCCTAAGTCATCAATTCGGCGTACGATTCCTGTTGCTTTCATCACTTGTTCCCTCACTTTCACATCATTACCTAACATGATGTACTTAGTATGGTTTGAACGAAGGAAATCTATGCAACGTATTAATATCAGGAAATTTTTAGTACCATTCGAGCACTTTTTTACATTGTAACACTATATCAAGTAGGAATTTAGGAGGTGTTTCATAATGTTAAAAATAGATACAACTATTTCTACTCCTGACGCCTATCGTCAGCAACAATATTATGCAGGAACTCATTTAGCTCACTATCCTAATAAACTGTCCAAACAACGTAATGAGGTAGTTTCAAAATTTGAAAATGGTATTTTTAAACGTTATTTAGAAAAACCAAATGGCCAGCGCGATTTAATTTTGACATCCACTACTAGGGAAAAACAATTTTTAAAATTGCGTCAAGAACATCAAAATCGTGAAGAATTATTTCAACGCTTAAATTATAAGCATGGCGTCCATTATAGCGTCCAACATTCTCTAAACACTTTATTAGACTAATTGTATTGTTAACGCATCTTTAGAAATAGATGCATGTTAACTTAAATAAAAAAAGTTGATGCGCATGACAAATGCCGCGCATCAGCTTTTTTTACGCCTTTTTGGAAGTCGCAATCATTTTCATCATCTGTTCAACGACATCAAATGGCAAATGACTGCCACACTTATGATAATCAACCGTAACAATGAGCTGTTTACCGTCCATACCAAAGCCGACTGCTCGGCCAAAAATCATAGATTCTGCAACAATTTTTGCCCCATCTGCAATTGCAGTGCCTTCTTCAGATAATCGAATCGATACCACTTGCTGTTTTTCTTTAATCGATACGATCCCCGCTTCTGCCGCCCATACTTTCATACGTGCAATTCGCATTAAGCGCTCGGTTTCCATTGGTAAATCTCCGAATCGGTCTTGTAATTCATCAATGATTTCTTGGTAATCTTCTATTTTCTCCATTGATTTAATGCGCTTGTACATTTGGATTTTTTGATAACCGTCTGGAATGTAGGCATCTGGAATATAGGCATCTACATGTAATATGATTTCAATATCGGTTTTTTCCTCTTTCTTCACACCACTGCGACGTTCTTCTACTGCCTCTTCAAGCATTTGAGAATAAAGGTCAAACCCGACTGAATCGATAAAGCCATGTTGTTGTGCACCAAGTAAATTCCCGGCACCGCGAATCGATAAGTCCCGCATTGCAATTTTAAAGCCTGATCCAAGTTCGGTAAATTCTTTTACTGCTTGTAATCGCGACTCTGCAACTTCTGTTAGCACTTTATCACGCTCGTACATGAAGTATGCATATGCAATACGATTAGAACGACCCACACGCCCGCGCAATTGGTACAGCTGTGATAAGCCCATTCTGTCTGCATCATGAACGATTAATGTATTCACATTCGGAATATCGACACCTGTTTCGATGATGGTTGTTGTAACAAGCACATCATACTCACCTTCAATAAATGATAAAATAACTGATTCTAGCTTAGCTTCTGTCATTTGACCATGTGCGTAGGCAACACGAGCATCTGGAACGAGCATTTGAATTTCTTCAACTCGTCTTGTAATATCCTCGACGCGATTATATAAATAGAAAGTCTGTCCTCCACGTGCCATTTCACGTTCGATAGCTTCACGCACAAGTGCACCGTTATGTTCCATTACATATGTTTGTACAGGGAAACGGTTTTGCGGTGGTGTTTCAATTACCGATAAATCACGTACACCTACCATCGACATATGAAGTGTTCTTGGGATTGGTGTTGCTGTCAGTGTTAATACATCAACATTTGTGCGCAACTGTTTAATTTTTTCTTTATGCGTTACACCAAAGCGCTGTTCTTCATCGACAACCAGTAATCCTAAATCATGATAGGCGACGTCTTTTGATAACACACGATGTGTACCAATTACGATATCAACCGTTCCTTCGCGCAAACCTTTAATCGTTTCTGTTTGTTGTTTTTTCGAACGGAAGCGGCTAAGTAAGCTAACATTAATCGCATAATCCTCAAAACGTTTTGAAATTGTCTCGTAATGTTGTTGTGCCAAAATCGTTGTCGGTACTAAAAATGCGACTTGCTTTCCGTCTAATATTGCCTTAAATGCCGCACGAATTGCGACTTCTGTTTTACCGTAACCAACGTCACCACAAACAAGGCGATCCATTGGGCGCTCACGTTCCATATCATGCTTCACTTCCACAATGGTACGCAATTGATCGTCTGTTTCCTCATAAGGGAATGCCGCTTCAAAGCTTCGTTGTTCATCGGAGTCTGGCGAGAAACTAAAGCCCTTCTCTGCTTCGCGCTTTGCATATAGCTTAATTAAATCATCCGCAATATCTTGTACTGCTTTTGATACTTTTGCGCGAGTTTTTTTCCATTCTGCACCGCCCAGTTTATGCAGCTTCGGCTCTTTTTCTCCTGATGGTACATAACGCTGGATTAATTCAATTTGATCAACAGGTACATATAATTTATCGTCTTCACGATAACGCACATGTAAGTAATCTTGATGTGTATTATTTACAACTAATGTCTCGATACCAATGTATTTACCGATACCGTGGTGGACGTGCACGACATAATCACCTGGTTTAATTTCAGTATATGATTTAATACGTTCGGCATTCGACATTTTTTGTGGACGTGTTTTTTTCTTCGCTTGCTGTTTAAACAATTCATCATCTGTCACAACGGCAATTTTTTGAAGTGGCAATTCAAAACCTACCGATAGCGCTGTATTTACTAAATAAATACCAGGACCCTCTGAATAACCAATTGATGCTGGAATATGATAGTCCTCAAGTAAAATTTGCATTGCTTTAATTCGTTCATCGGTTTGAGCTGTAAACAATACAATGAATTTTTCATGTATCCAGCGTTCAATTTCATTTTGTAATAATGCAATTTGTCCATGAAACTGTTGCATTGGCTTACATGAGAAATTTGTCGTTTTCTTCAGTGTTACCCCTGCAAAAGTACGTGTAAACAAGGCAAAATATATCTTTTGCTGTGTTAGCATCGCCAATACTTCTTTTAATGCATACGAAGGTTTTACTTCATGCAGCATTTTTCCTTCTTCAATCAGTGACACAAACCACTCTGATTCTTCTCGTTCCCAAGCTTCCATCACTTCTTGAATTCGGCCAAGCTCATCAAATAAAACAAGTCCATCTTGCGCGAAGTAATCCCCTAAAAAATGAGGTTTTTCAAATAGTAGAGACCCGTATTTCGCAATATGATCGGGCAGGTGACCTTGACGAAGCAGTTCTATATCTTGCTCAATATTTTGCAACAACAACTCTTGCGTTTCCTTTTTACGAACCTTCTTTAAGCTTGTAGCTAGTGCTTGTTCTAATCGATCGGCAATGACTATTCGATGGTTAGATGTTATAAGTAGCTCCGTAGCGGGTAAAATTTTTACTTGTTCTAACTTTTCAATTGAACGCTGATCGTCCGCTGAAAATGTCCGAATCGAATCCACTTCCGTATCAAATAGTTCAATGCGAATAGGTGACTCTGCATAAGGCGGATAAATATCAAGAATTCCTCCACGCATCGCAAATTCCCCTGGCGTTGTGACCATTTCGCTACGTGAATAACCCATTTCAACAAGCTTATGCAACCACTCATTGATAGCTACTTCTTGACCAAGTGAAGTTACTAACTCAAAACCATGCCAATCACTCGGCGCACTTAACATTTTTCGCATACCAGCCGCTGGAATAATATAAATTCCTCGTTCTTTATTGATAAGACGGCCAAGTGTTGCAATACGCTGTGCGCGTAACTCTGGTGAAGAAATTGTCATATTCGCAGCGATAAATTCCTCTGCAGGGTAATAATGCACCCATTCTTCCCCCACTAATGCACTTAAGTCATCAACTAGCTTTTGAGCTTGTAATAAATTAGATGAAATTATATAAATCGATTTTTTTGTTTCTATAAAAATCGATTGGATTAACGCGGGTCTCGCACTACCTGTCAACCCTGTAACAAGTTGACCGTCCGCTTCACGATTCTTTATTTGATCTACGAAATTATGAATCTGCTTATCTTTTAAAAATAATTGATGAATGGTTTCCACACACAGTCTCCTTCCTTTTCCTTTTAACACTTTTCTATATCTATTCAAAAAGGAAAAAGCCTTGGCGCGAACATTCGCGACCAAAGCAACTCCTTTACTGTAACCATTTTTTTAACGCATAGTAATCTGGAAACTGACGTAACGACTCTTGACAATGCTCACAAATGCTATGCACGGTCGTTTCACCACGTTCATTTTTTTCGATAAAATCTTTTTCTTCACCTATTTCAAACTGATGGAGCTTACGAACCGTTTGATCTGCATCAAAAGGTAAAACACCCATTTCTACCTCGCAATGCCTACATCGATAGCGTACCGGCATGTTAAAAGCCTCCTTTAAACACGAACTGTATTCAAAGTATAGCCTTCCTATAGTTAAATTATGCGCCATTGAAGTGATTCATTACTTCAGAAAATGGTTTCGATAATGCCATTTCCACCGCGTCACAACTTTTACTAATTGCTTCATTAACGACTATTTGGTCGTCTTTTGAAAATTTTGAAAGAACATAGTCTGCCACTTGCATGCCTGCTGGTGGACGATTTACCCCAACACGAATTCGATTAAATTCTTGTGTGCCTATATGTTGAATTAATGACTTAATACCATTATGTCCACCTGCACTACCTTTACCACGTAAACGTAATTTACCCGTCTCTAAATCTAAGTCATCATAAATGACGATAATATCTTCTACATCTATATCAAAATAATCCATTAACGGACGCACACTCTCACCTGATAAGTTCATATAGGTAAGTGGTTTTAATAAAATAACTTTTCCTTCAGGACGATGTACGCTTGCATACATGCCAGTAAATTTTGACTGATTTAATGGGGCATTCCACTTATTTGCTAATTCATCAATCACATCAAATCCAATATTATGACGTGTATGTTCATATGGTTTACCTGGATTTCCTAAACCAATAATTAATTTCACTAGTAATCGCATCCTTTTTCTCTAATCGCCTTTATTTTATCATAGTTTCCAATGAAAAGTATGCATCTCGGATTAAACAGACTATACCGCTATTGCTCGTTTTTTTCGAATAATATACAAAAGTAAAAAGCCCATTGCCGCTAAAAGTCGCATCGCGGTAGATAAATACATCGCAGTTCCCATTGAGTATGTTTCCAATAACCAAATTCCAATTTGCGGCGAAGAAAAGGCGATAATTGCCAGTAAAACATTGTACGATGTGATGCAATACGTACGTACTTCTGTGGGTGAATTTTCGAGTAATAAATTAAATAAAATAAGGACGGTTCCTGATATAAAAAAGCCTGAAAGTACATTCATTGCCACTAGGTAAAAATGGTTCGTTGAAAGTACTGTTAATAGTGGTGCGGTAGACATTCCAAATGCAACCCAAACAAATACACGCATATTGCCGTTTTTTTGTGACCATTTACGCCATAATGAAAAGGACAAAATTTGGGTAACCATACTACCGACATTAAACATACTGACCCAAAAAATTGTGGCTTCCGCATAACGAATGTTGTAAATATTAAATAACCCCCACGCCATTTGCCAACCAAAGTTAAACACTAACGCAATAACTAAAAATAAGACGTATTGATTGTTTTTAAATATCGACCAATCCATCGCACGTTTCTTATTTTGCGATACCGCTCGAACAGGTTCTTCGTGTTTCATTAAAAAATATAATTCCACAATTCCTACTAAAAATGTAAAGGTAAATAAAACTTGATACGTTAAGCTACTTGCAGTTGTATCTTTCATCACAATGCCAATAATTAACGTTACAATTAATCCAACAATCGTAAGTAGGCGATTCCGATCACTAAAAAATTGTGCACGACGATGATCTTCTATAAGGTTGCCGATAAAAGATTGCCATCCCATATTGACCATCGTATTTGGAATACTCATTGTCGCAATCAGTCCAAGTAAAAGCCACGAGCCGAAGCTTCCAGGGACATAGCTAATAAAAGCGATAAGTAAAAATACAAAACGTGCTGCTAAAACAGAAAATGCTACTAATCTTTTTTGTTCAATAGCGCGATTTAATAATATTGCTGCTGGTAACGTCATGAGTAACGTGACTAAAGGTGGTAAAGAACTAATCAACCCCACTTGATAGTTCGTCGCACCTAAAATAGTCATCGCAAATATGGGAATATAACTATTTGACATATTTGTTGCAACTGCTGACGCCATTCCGTGGTAGATACTCATTTTTTCATTATAGGTTCTCATTATGCCCTCTAATTTTCTTAATATTTACTTTTCTCACCTCATTATACTAATTTTCTTTCGGATTTCGAAACTTTATTTTATCGGCATCAAAAAACCACCCTCTAAATTATTATGAGGGTGGTCGTAGTTTTCAATTAATCTTCTCAAGCCGGATTTTCAGGCGATAGTTTCTTGCCTGTTGCTTCAGTGTCATCAGGACTAACATTTTTAACACCTGGGTCAGCTTCTTCCAGAGCTGGAGGTGTAACTGTTGCTAATGTGTAATCATCATCAGTGACAATAACAAAGTTTTTAAATCGATCCCGTACATTCCCCACAGATAACGTATCCCCTACTGCTAATTCGGATACATCTATTTCAATCGCATCTGGCATATCACTTGGGTTTACTCTTACTTTAAGTGTGTGATTTGGTTGCGTTATTACGCCACCTTGTTTAATACCAACAGGAGTACCTGTTAATGTGATTGGCACTTCTACTTCTAATTCCTCTTTCATATTGATTGCGAGGAAATCAACGTGCTTTACATGTCCTCTTAATGCATCCCGTTGGATTTCCGTCAGTACAACATTCACTTGCTCTCCCTCAACATCAATTTTAAATACACTTGTATAGCCATGTTTTTGTACTGCTTTTGCTGTTTCTTTATAGCTCAGCGAAATCGGTGTAGACCCCATCTGATAACCATATAGCACCGCTGCTAACTGACCGTCTTTTCTAAGTTGGCTTAATGTTGAACGTTTTCCAGACTCACGCCTTTTCGCTTGTAATACTGTCGTCATTTCATTGCCCCCCTTAAATAATTGTACAGGGATATGTTTGCCCTTAAGTAATTTGTTTTAAACATTATTGGTCTAAAAAAAACAGCCTAGGAAGTGGATCCTAGACTGTTTTTACTATTCAACCCGCTACAACGGGAAGTAGTGGGGATATAAAGAGAGCCTTACTGATTAAAGTCTCACTTATTAATCAAATAATGTACTTACTGATTTATTTTCGTAAACACGAGAGATTGCATCAGCCATTAATTTTGCTACTGATAATTCTTTAATTTTCGGAGAACGCTTCTCGTCACATAATTGAATTGTGTTGGTAACAACTAATTCTTTAATTGGAGAATTTTCAATACGTTCGATTGCTGGGCCTGATAATACAGGGTGTGAACAGCAAGCGTAGACTTCTTTAGCACCGCTCTTAATTAATGCTTCTGCACCAATTGTAATAGTACCTGCAGTATCAATAATGTCATCGATTAAGATACATACTTTACCATTTACATTACCCACGATGTTCATAACTTCTGCTACGTTTGGCTTCGGACGACGTTTATCGATAATCGCGATCGGTGCTTTTAAACGTTCTGCCATTTTACGCGCACGAGTTACACCACCGTGGTCTGGAGAAACGATTACTAATTCATCTTCATTAAAGCCCTTTGAACCGAAGTATTCAGCTAGTATAGGTACTGCTACTAAATGATCAATTAAGATATCGAAGAATCCTTGGATTTGTGGCGCATGTAAATCTAAAACGATAACACGAGTTGCACCGGCAGTTTCAAGTAAGTTAGCTACTAACTTAGCAGTAATTGGTTCACGTGCTTTTGCTTTACGATCTTGACGAGCATAACCGTAGTAAGGCATTACAACGTTTACTGTGCGAGCAGATGCACGTTTAACAGCATCAACCATAATTAAAAGTTCCATTAAATGCTCGTTTACAGGAGCAGAAGTAGATTGAACGATGAATACATCACATCCACGAATACTTTCTTCAATGCTAATTTGGACTTCTCCATCACTGAAGTGTTTTACAGATGATTTTCCTAATTCTACACCCATTTCATCAGCAATCTCTTTTGCAAGTGGATTGTTTGAATTTAATGAGAAGATTTTTAATTTTGAGTCAGCGTATTGATACGGCATGATGGCCTCCTGTATTTTAAATAATTTTATTTTGAATTTAATTTACTAACATAGCCTTGCTTATTTTCCTGACGTGCACGCGCAATGGCAAGTGCGTCTTCAGGAACTTCTTTTGTAATTGTCGAACCAGCAGCAATGAATGAACCTTTACCAAGTTTTACGGGTGCTACTAAATTTGAATTACATCCAACAAATACATCGTCTTCAATAATCGTTTGATACTTATTCTTACCATCATAGTTAACAGTAATCGAACCACAGCCGATGTTTACATTGCTTCCGATTTCTGCATCGCCAATATAACTTAAGTGCGACACTTTCGTACCAGCACCTAAAGTACTTTTCTTCACTTCAACAAAGTTACCAACTTTTACATGGTCTCCTAATGAAGAATCTGGACGTAAGTGTGCAAATGGACCAACAGCTGTTTCACTACCTACTTGGCTATTTAAAATAACCGAGCTGTGAATGGATGTTGCGGCACCAATTCGGCTATCAACAATATGACTGTTCGGACCAATTTTACAATCTTCACCAATCTCAGTTGTACCTTCAATGATGACTCCAGGTAAAATCACTGTGTCACTTCCAATGATTGCATCGGCACTAATATGTGTTGTTGCTGGGTTAATAATTGTTACCCCATTACGCATATGACGCTCATTAATTCGAGCACGCATCAATTCCTCAGCTTGTGATAAAGCGAATCGATCATTTACTCCTAATGTTTCATCAAAGTTATCTGTTACATAAGCAGAAACAATTTCACCTTGCTTTTGCAAGATTTCAATGACATCTGGTAAATAATATTCACCTTGTGCATTGTTATTATTCACTTGCTTTAAAGCTTTAAATAATGCCTTGTTATCAAAACAATACGTACCTGTATTAATTTCCTTTACAAGTTGTTGCTCAGGCGTTGCATCTTTTTGCTCAACGATTTGTGCAACTTGGCCTTGACTGTCGCGTAAAATACGACCATAGCCTGTTGGGTTTTCTGCAACCGCTGTCAAAATGGTTGCCTTTGCATTTTGTGCTTCGTGACGCGCAAATAACGCTTGCATCGTTTCTGGGCGAATTAATGGTGTATCGCCACATACGACAAGCGTTGTGCCCTCAAGATCCCCTAAAATTGGTTCTGCTTGTTGCACCGCATGCGCTGTACCTAGTTGTTCTGCTTGTAAAACGTATTCGCTCTTGTCACCAAGTGTCTCTTTTACAAGCTCAGCGCCATGACCTACAACGGTTACAATGCGTTCCACATCTAGTGAGCCAATATGATCAATTACGTGCTCGACCATAGGCTTACCGCATACTGGATGTAGTACTTTATATAATTTGGACTTCATTCGTGTACCCTGACCAGCAGCCAAAATGACCGCAAAAATATTTGTCATCTACAAGTCCTCCAATTTAACTCTTTTTCTCTTATGACTATATAGTAAAATCACTATATTTTCAAGGCATTCAGACTTGACAAATGTTAGAATTTAAAATATTTATAGTAGTTTGACTTGTCCTATTTATCTTGTAAAAACGATAAAAATTTAATGCTTTTACTGTCTTAAACTCTTTTTTACCGTTCATTCCGAATTTTTCGTTTAAATATAGCATTCAGGTAAAAAAATTAATAAAAAAAGAGCCCTCTCAAATTTGAGCGACCCTTGTTTTGTTTTATGCATTTGCTTCTTCTAACTCTAATTCTACTTCTTCTGTATCTTCAGATGAAGTTGCATGGAATGCTTCAAGAACGATTTCTTGAATTTTATTACGCGTATTCGAATTAATTGGATGTGCGATATCACGGAACTCGCCATCTGGTGTTCTCTTGCTTGGCATTGCTACAAATAAACCTGTATTGCCATCAATTACGCGAATATCATGAATAACAAACTCATCATCTAGTGTAATTGAAGCAATCGCACGCATACGTCCGTCCGTTTGAACGCGGCGTAATCTAACGTCAGTAATTTCCATTGTGAAAAACCTCCCATTCATTCGATGCTTAATTCCATAGCTTGTTTAATTCGAGAAAAAAGAAGAAAACCCTTCTCTGATTAACCAAATTTCTCAAAGTAGCATCATTTATCATAGGATACAATAAAATGTAATTTTTTTCTATCTACAATTGTTATAATTATTAAAATATTCCATATTTTTTCTTATTTTTTCAAGAAATCCTAAAATAAAAAGAAGAGTCCAGTAAGAAAAACTTACTGACCTCTCTTAAAAAATATCAATTTACTTCACTAATGCGATAACTTCGATTTCTACTTTCACATCTTTTGGTAAACGCGCTACTTCTACAGCTGAACGAGCTGGTTTGTGTGCGCCAAAATGTGAAGCATATACTTCATTCATAGCTACAAAGTCATTCATATCTTTCATAAATACCGTTGTTTTTACAACTTGGTCTAATGAAGAACCTGCCGCAGCTAAAACTGCTTTTAAATTTTCAAATACTTGATTTGTTTGCGCTTCAATATCGCCATCGACTAATTCACCTGCTGAATTAAGTGGAATTTGACCTGAAGAGTAAAACATATTGTTCACGATAATACCTTGTGCATAGGGTCCGATTGCTGCTGGTGCATTGGTTGTTGAAACAGTTTTCATATTAATTTCTCTCCTTTAGAAAAAAAATTACCTTCACTTAATGCAATAGTACGATCTTTCTCATTTACTTCATGCAACTTCACTAACGAATAGTAATCATCTACTAGCGTTTCATCCGCGTGTTCTGCTTCTACAAGTACCGCGATACCTGCAAGTTCACAATCGAATTCCTCCAGTAAATTTTTCATACCGTTCATTGTACCGCCGACTTTCATAAAGTCATCCGTAATCAGTACACGTTGTCCACTTTTCATACTGCGCTTTGATAAGACCATCGTTTGAATACGACGAGAAGAGCCCGACACATAATTAATACTTACAGTGGAGCCTTCTGTTACTTTACTATCACGGCGTACAACAACAACAGGTACGTTTAAATGTCTCGCAATCGCATGTGCAATTGAAATCCCTTTGGTTGCAACTGTCATAATTACGTCAATTTTTTTATTTGCAAAAACACTCGCAAATACTTTCCCGACACGATTCATTAATTCTGGATTCCCTAAAAGGTCCGTCATAAATAAATAACCACCAGGCAGTAGGCGATCTGAATGTCCTAATTCAATAATAAGTTCCCCAATAATTTCACGAACCTCTTGTTGTGCCATTTGAGGAATATATTTAACACCACCTGCAGCTCCAGGCACGGTAATTAAACGCCCGATTCCCTTTTCTTCAAATGTTTCCTTTACAATCGTTAAATCTTCACTAATAGAAGATTTTGCGGAACTGTAAAGCTCAGAAAAATAAGTTAGCGGGATCAACTGATGTGGATGCTCAAGTAAATAATAGGTCATATCTACAAGGCGCTCACTACGCTTCCATTTCATGCGACCCTCTCCTAAACATAGATTTATTTAAATACGAATATTTATTAGTCAAATTACCATAATTATACGTGTTTATGCAAGTGGATTACGTTCACCTAGCATTCGTACTACATATACTTCTTCACAAAAACCGCGCAATCCATTATAAATGCGTCCAACTCGTGCTTCACTTTCAACTAAACCAAATACTGTCGGACCACTGCCACTCATCAGTACCGCATCTGCCCCGAAACGCTGCATTTGCTCTTTAATCACGACAACCTCTTCATGCAAGTTAAATGTGACTGTTTCTAAAACATTGCCTAGTGATTGACACATTAATGGATAATTATTTGTATTAATAGCTTCAATCATTTGTGCTGTATTAGGGTGTTCTAGCCCCTCAATTTTCAACCCGCCATAAACATCTGCGGTTGAAACACCGATTTTTGGCTTTGCTAAAACAACCCAGCAAGTTGGTGGTGCTGGAATTTCTTGAATCTTTTCGCCACGCCCTGTAGCTAATGCTGTTCCCCCATAAACACAAAACGATACGTCAGAGCCAATTTTTGCTCCGTATTCCGCTAACTCATCTAATGATAAATTCAAATTCCATAATTCATTCAATCCGCGCAAAGTTGCTGCTGCGTCACTACTTCCTCCAGCTAAACCTGCGGCAATTGGAATTTGCTTTTCAATTGAGATGGTTACCCCTTCTTTAATGCCATATGTATTTTTCAATAACTCAGCAGCTTGATAGGCAAAATTTCTTTGATCGTCTGGTACAAAATTATCGGCTGATACAATTTTAATTAATCCATCTCTACGTGATTCAAGGCCAATGCGGTCCGCTAAATCCACCGTTGTCATAATCATTTCCACTTCGTGATAATTGTCTGGACGTTTATAAAGCACATCGAGTGTTAAATTAATTTTTGCGGGTGCTTTTACATATAACATTAAAAATTCCTCCTACTGGTAAGGCACGCATGTCTCCTATACGCTATCAATTTAGTAATGCTCCTATTTTAACATAAGGAACGCCTGAATATTGAACGTAAACCTTTGACATTTTTGTAACTACGAAATAATTAAAAAAAGAGTGCCCCGTAAATGATTTACGAAGGCACTGCACTTAAACCGTCAACTTACTTTTGGTTATTTTGCTTTGATTGATTTGCTAAATTTTCTTGTGCTATTTCAACCGCGCGCTTCACCATGTTACCTGCATCACGAGATCTAATTCCGCCCCAGCCTTCACGTTCGACGACATCATAAAATCCGAGTTCTTTGGCAATCTCTTCTTTCAGACGATTCGACATGATCCTTTGTCTTGCCATGCAGAAAACCTCCTTTTATAAAAAAAGAGTAAGTTGACACCTACAGTATGTGTAAAAAATAAAAAAACACTCATAAAATGAGCGCTTTTTAATATGAAAATAAGTACTAGAAAAACTATTGGATGGCTGCTACTGCATCATCTAAAAAAGTAATCTCTACTGCTTCAGTAAGTATATCTGTGTAACTGTAAGATACGCGTTTGCACGCATTATCTTCTTGATTTAGTTCAATGACGAATACAGCATGATAAGTTTCACTTAAAATACCCTCGCATTCAACTGTTTTCTTACGACCACCGTTTGCTTTTAATTGCAAACGTTTACCCACATGGGCATCTAATGACCTTTTAATGTCTGCTAACGTTTTTGGCATTTTTGCATACACCTCACTGTTAAATAGTGTAACATAGCAGTATTTAATTGTCAATAAAATAATATATTTTATCACCATGCTTAGTAGTCGTCAACTTTTTTATAATAATTTCTTTTGTTATTTTAGTTCAAAATTCATATTATTGTCGAACACAAAAGTTGGGATGTAACAAGTCCGCCAATTTGCCAAACTCTTGAATTGAAAGGGTTTCACCGCGACGTGCTGGTTCAATACCCGCTTCTTCTAGAGCTTTAACAATAAGTTCTTTATTTTGTTTTCCATGCATAAGGCCATTTTGTAGATTATTTAAAATTGTTTTACGACGTTGCGCAAAGGACATGCGTGTTACTTCAAATAAAAAATCTTCATCAATTACTTCGACAGGGGGTGTATCGTGCTTAATTAAACGAATAACTGCTGAATCGACATTTGGTTGTGGCATAAATACCGTTTTCGGGACAACCATTGCAATTTCTGCCGTCATATAATATTGAATTGCAATCGATAAAGAGCCGTATGCTTTTGTCCCCGGTTTTGCTGTAATGCGGTCCGCTACTTCTTTTTGCATCATTACCACAAAGCCACGAATTGGGAGACGGTCGTTCAGCAACTTCATTAAAATAGGTGTTGTTACATAGTATGGTAAATTTGCTACCACCATGATATCTTCAATGCCAGGCATTTCTTCAGCAATTACTTTTTCAACGTCTGCTTTTAAAATATCTGAGTGCACAATTTTTACATTGTCATATGGGCTTAACGTATCTTCTAATACAGGCAATAAGCGTTGGTCAATTTCAAATGAGACGACCTTTTTTGCTTCACGTGCTAAATGCTCTGTTAATGCACCAATCCCTGGTCCAATTTCTATTGCACCACTATTTTCTGTTAAGTATGCGTGGCTAACGATATTGCGTAAAATGTTTGGGTCAATTAAAAAGTTTTGTCCTAAACTTTTTTTGAATGAAAACCCATACTTATCTAAAATTTCTTTCGTACGAATCGGGGTTGCAATATCTTTATACATTCTTTTCCTCCTGATCTACTTGCTGAATCGCTTTTGCGAACTGTTCTACTGTAATTTGAAACATCATTAATCGTTTGTGCAATTGCTTGCCATTTGTCATACCAATATTTAAAATTTCACCTAGCTTGTCACGTCTCGCCTTTGATTGTGGGTGACCGATTAGCTTAGCAGTCATTAAGTCTTCTAACGTAATTATTTCTTCAATATGTGATTGCGCCAGTGTATAAACATTTGCTAATGCTTCACGAATATCCTCATCATTAGCATGTTCTATTCCTAATCCTTTACCATTTTTTGCGATGGTTTTTGCCTTTGCTAAAAAGGCATGCTTTACGCCTGGAACACGTTCTTCAATAATTGCTCGAATACGGCGCCCTGGGTAATCAGGATCTGTAAACACGATGACACCACGCTTTTGTTGTGCGTGGGCAATACGACGAAGTACTTCATCTGATATGGCCGATCCGTTCGTTTCAATGGTATCTGCACCTGTTGCTCGTTTAATGGCTGTTGTATCGTCTTTACCTTCTACAACAATAATCTCTTGTATGTCCAAGAAATGTTCCTCTTTTCTAACATAGTCTTTCGCTATTTTACCATAGATTACTGTATCAGACGTAATGGTTGATTTACGCCTAGAATTAAACGAAAAAAGCTTTCTCGCTATCAGTCAAAAAGCGAGAAAGCCTATACATTTTGGATTATTTTCACATGAATTGCTCCATATAAAAATTAGTTTAACACTTTAATGCGCACTTTTTTACGCCCCCAGGTATTTGCCTGTGATTCTGTTTGTACTAAAATATCAATTTTATTTCCTTTAATGGCTCCGCCTGTATCTCCAGCTACTGCATAACCATACCCTTCAACCCAAACTTTTGAGCCTAACGAAATGACACGTGGATCAACTGCGATTAGCTTTAAACTTGAATTTGAGCGCAAATTAATCCCCGTTGCTGATATACCTGAGCAACCTGTGCAATATGGTGTATAAGCGGTTGCTTCAACATAAAATTCTTGTCCTGAAGTAGGTTCACTGTCCGAACGAGATACACTTGCTGTTACGACTTTTGTTCCTACAGCGACGACTTTTGTTGTTGGATTTTGTACTACTTTTTCTGAGGTAACACTCTTCGATACAACTTCCCCGTTCTCTTTAACCGTGCTATAAGTACGTTCAACCTTACCCTCTTTACCTTCTGTTACTACTTTTTCTATGCCCTTCACTAAAGAAGAATCGTTTTTCTTTTCAACTGCGAAATCGACTGATTCCTCCACTACATCGGTAACCTTTTCTACGCGAACAACTGCGATTTTTTCATTTGGAGTGATAACTTTCTCCAAACTTTTGTCGACACGATCGGATTCATTAAGTTGAATCCCTTGTTGATTTAAAAAGTTAGCGACCGTAGTCGAAGTGGACCATACTTGTCTCTCTTCTAAGCCATCGACAAGCGTTAGCTGAAACGCCTTTTGAATATCGATTTTGTTATCTGCTCCTACTTCTGTATCTAAGCTTTGTGATACTAAATCATGCTCCGTTACTTCGATATTTGCTTCTTCCAAAATGTTCTTCACTACATTTTCAGTTGTCCAAACGTTTGACTGATTTCCATCAACTGAAATTACTATTTCTTTTGCCTGTTCCCATTCAATCGACATTCCACTATCGATTTTGGTACTCAGTGAGGGTGTTACTTTATCATACTTTGTTAATTCTATATTTTCTGCTACTAATAGTGCTTCAACCGTACTTGCGTGCGTGTATACTTCGGTTGTCTCTCCGTCTACTTTAATCGAAACGGGAGTTTTTGTTCCTTGATAAAGAACAAATGCAATTACTGAAACAAACAGGACAAATGATAAAATCTTAACTCCTGTTTGCTTACTCCTCAATGATCCTAAGAACTGGCTTTTCATGAAATTATTTGACATGAAAAAAACGCCTCCTTAATACAAAGTTGGATTATACGGGCTAGTTTTAGTACTGTCAACAGAAATGATTTTCTACAAAAATGCAAACTTTGCTTAAACTCGTGTTGCAACTAGTATTGGAGACGACTTTTTATTTTATACATTTTCTTTTTTTATATACGTAATTTCAGCAAAAAAATAATTGAAATTTTTAACATATTCTACACATAACGGTGCAATTCAACTTGTGAATTCGAATATATTTTACTGTTCAATTTTAAAAAAACGTTTTGCATTTTTTGTTGTTTTTTGTGCCACTTCTTCTACTGATATTTCTTTTAAACGTGCAATTTCCTCCGCTACTAATGGGACATAAGAAGGTTCATTACGTTTACCGCGATATGGGTGTGGTGCTAGATATGGTGCATCTGTTTCAATTAATAAATATTCTAACGGAATTTCGGCTGCAACTTCCTTTGGTTGGCGTGCATTTTTGAATGTCACAGTTCCCCCAAGGCTAATCATGAAGTTCATCTTAATGCATTCGCGTGCTGTTTCAACACTGCCACCGAAACAGTGCATAATTCCACCAACAGCTGCTGCATTTTCTTCACGTAAAATTTGGACAACATCTGCCGTTGCTTCACGATTGTGAATAATAATTGGCAAATTTAATTTTTTGGCTAATTGAATTTGCTTACGGAACCAAAACTGTTGCACTTCTTTTGGCGACTTATCCCAGTAATAGTCTAGTCCAGTCTCACCAATACCGACTACTTTCTCGTGTGCTGCTAGTTGCTCAATCCATAGCAAATCTTCTTCCGTACAATCGATGGCATCAACTGGGTGCCACCCAATTACCGCGTAAATAAAATCGTAGTCTTCAATTAACTGCATTGCACGGTCAATTGTTTTACGATCAAAACCAACAACAATCATTTTTTCTACGTCAGCAGCAAGTGCACGGTCAATAACTTCCTGTAAATCCTCTTCGTACTGATCTGCGTTTAAATGGACATGTGTATCAATATATGTGCTCATCATAATTTCTCCTATCATGTATTGTATGAAATTAAACCAATTTTATTTTTCAGTAATATTACAATTTCATTACGCTTAGTTTATTGCCAAATAGCCCAAATGTATTCTTTATGCCTATAAAAATGACTAATATTGTATCGCTTATATTATATTAAGATACTTTTAATTCCATACTATTGAGTAAATAATAAAAATCTGTTGAACTTTAATGGCTCAACAGATTTTTTAAAATTATTTGACTTGTGCCCCATTTGTAAGTTTTGGATCTACTGTTGCTAATGTTAAGACACCATCATGTGATCCTGCTAAAATCATACCTTGAGAAAGCTCTCCACGAAGTGTAACTGGTTTTAGATTTGCAACAACGATTACTTTTTTACCGATTAATTCTTCTGGTTTGTAATGTTCTGCAATCCCTGAAACCACTTGGCGCGCTTCATAGCCTAAATCCACTTGAAGCTTTAACAATTTCTTGGCTTTAGCTACTGGTTCACATGCTGTAACTGTTGCTACACGTAAATCTACTTTCATGAAATCATCAATTGTAATTTCTTCTGTTTCTGGTTTTTCTACAGTAGTAACCTCTTCTTGAGAAGTTTTTACAGATGCTTGCATTTGCTCACGGATATATGCAACTTCCACCTCTGCATCTAAACGAGGGAAAATTGGCGTTCCTTTTTCTACCACTTTTATGTTTTGTGGAATAGTATTACCGAATGTTTCAATTGTTTCCCATGCTAATAAATTCTCATCAAAGCCTAATTGCTCCATAATTTGCTTTGGTGCTGTTGTCATAAATGGTTGAGTTAGTACTGCAATGTGACGTAAGCTTTCCGCTAAATTGTTCATTACTGAAGCTAATTTTGGCTTATCCTTCTCATCTTTTGCTAATACCCAAGGAGATGTTTCATCAATGTATTTATTTGTACGTGAAACAAGTGACCAAAGCTCACCTAAAACCACGCTAAATTGCATTTTTTCCATACTTTCTTCATATTTAATGCGCGTCAATTCAGCATGTGCTTTTAACGCAGCATCATATTCAGTTTCTTGTAAGTTTTCTGTTGGAATCGTGCCGTCAAAATACTTATTCATCATCGAAACAGTACGGTTTAATAAGTTGCCTAAATCATTTGCTAAATCGAAGTTTGTACGTTCAACAAATGACTCTGGAGAGAATACGCCATCTTGTCCAAATGGTAACTCACGTAATAAGAAATAACGCGTTGCATCTAAGCCGTAACGTTCGATTAACATTTCAGGATACACGACATTTCCTTTTGATTTCGACATTTTACCGTCTTTCATCATAATGAAGCCATGTGCAAAAATTTTCTTCGGTAATGGTAAATCTAATGCCATTAAGAAAATTGGCCAATAAATTGTGTGGAAACGGACGATATCCTTTCCTACTACATGCACATCTGCTGGCCAGAATTTGTTGAATAATTCTTCATTTTCAGAACTGTATCCAAGCGATGTAATATAGTTTGATAATGCATCTACCCATACATAAATTACGTGTTTGGCATCCCCAGGTACTTTAATTCCCCAATCAAAAGATGTACGAGAAACGGATAGATCTTCTAAGCCTGGTTTAATGAAGTTATTGATCATTTCATTTTTACGAGATTCTGGTTCAATAAAATCTAAATGATTTTCGTAATATTCTAGTAATCGATTGGCATATTTTTTCATATTAAAGAAATAAGATTCTTCTTTTACTGTTTGCACTTCACGACCACAATCTGGGCATTTTCCATCGACTAATTGTGTATCAGTATAATAAGACTCACAAGGTACGCAGTAAAGGCCTTCATATTCACCTTTGTAAATGTCACCATTGTCTAAAAACTTTTGGAAAATTTTCTCTACAGCATCCGTATGACGCTTTTGAGTAGTTTGAATAAAGTCATTATAGGAAATATCCATAGTAGCCCATAATTTTTTCGCACCTGATGCAATTTCATTTACGTAATCTTGAGGGTGCATGCCTGCTTCTTGTGCCTTTTCTTGAATCTTTTGACCGTGTTCATCCATACCTGTTAAAAAGCGTACGTCAAAACCTTTTAATCGTTTGTAACGCGCAATAGCGTCTGATGCTACCGTTGTATAAGCTGTACCAATGTGGAATTTCCCACTTGGATAATAAATTGGGGTTGTAATATAAAATGTTTTTTGTTCATTCACGAGAGCTTTGCCTCCATTTGCTTGTCAGTATAGTCCTTATTCTAACGAAGTACGAAATTTGTTTCAATCAAAGTTTATTTTAAAAGTGAGATGTCGAAAAATCGGAACAAAAAGTTGGTAATTTTTTAAATCTTTTAGACTATTTGAAAAATATTATAGTAATAATCTTTAAAAAATCAGTTATAAAGCACAAAAATAACAAAAATTTTTCTAAATCTATCGAAGGAATCAATACTAATTAATTGACGTTTATGTCATTAGTTGGTATGATTCTAAATAGACAAAGAACAAATGTCGAATTTTGACGAATTTAAAATATCTTTTTAAAATATAGGAGGAAATATTTTATGAAATCAACAGGAATCGTACGTAAAGTCGATGAATTAGGACGTGTAGTTATTCCAATCGAATTACGCCGTACATTAGGAATTGCAGAAAAAGACGCTTTAGAAATTTATGTAGATGATGACAAAATCATCTTAAAAAAATACATGCCTAACATGACATGTGCCGTAACTGGTGAAGTTTCTGACGATAACATGCGTTTAGTAGGCGGTAAATTAATTTTATCTCCTGAAGGTGCAGAAACATTAATGAAAGAAATCCAAGCAAGCTTAAAAAAATAAGTTAGCTTTAGAAGGGGAATACTCACTGGAGAAGTATTCCCCTTTTTCTTTTAACATAACAAAGTAATATCTTACTAAATTGGAAAAGCGTTGAAAAGTATTTTGACTTTTCAACGCTTTTTTTATTTTCCGAAATGACTTTCCGAACAGTCCCTTTATTGATGATATGCTTGATACACATCACGCTTTGGTAAATTGCGTAGTTTCGCAACTTCCTTAATGGCTTCCTTTGATGAAATTTGATTTTCTTCTATTATATAGTTCACATGTTCTTCTAAAGACATGTTTGTCCAATAAATGTTTTCCTCTTGTTCTGGTTCACCAGAAGTATTACCTTCTAATATAATACAAAATTCCCCACGAATTTCATTTTCAGTTGTCCAATTGATGGCTTCTTCAATCGTGCCGCGTAAAAATTCTTCAAATTTCTTTGTTAATTCACGCGCAAGTGTAATTTGGCGATTGCCTAAAACTAATTCTAAATCTTTTAACGTATCCTTTAAACGATGCGGTGCTTCATAAAATACGAGTGTTTCTCCGCGCTTGGCCAATTTTTCTAATTGCTCACGACGATCCTTTTTATTTCGATTTAAAAAGCCGAAGAAGTAAAACGGTTGTGGCGTTAAGCCAGATGCAATTAGTGCTGTTAGCGCTGCATTAGCTCCTGGAATCGGTACAACAGCAAAATCTTCTGCAATTGCTTTAACGGCAATATCAGCACCTGGATCTGAAATACACGGTAGCCCTGCATCACTTACTAGTGCTACTGATTTTCCTTCACGTAAAAAGCTAAGTAACTTTTCTCCACCGACTTCAAGGTTATGCTCATGATAGCTTATTAATGGCGTTTGAATATCAAAGTAATTACATAATTTTTTTGTATTGCGCGTATCTTCTGCCGCAATAATGTCTACCTCTTTTAAAATACGCAATGCGCGCATCGTCATATCTTCTAAATTGCCAATCGGTGTTGCCACTAAATAAAGGCAACTTCCTTGTTCATGCTGGCTACTTTTCTGTGATTTCACTTTTTGCCCTCCTCATATACGCGATCTTTTTTGTTCTTGTTAATTGTTTAAAGGCATATTCTGCCGACATTGCTTGTTGTTTTGTTTCAAATGTTTCGTAATAAATGCATTTGACAGGACCGCGTGCTTTCGTATACTTTGCACCTTTCCCTGCATTATGTGTTGCTACACGTTTTTCTAAATTATTCGTATAACCTGCGTAAAAAGAGGTATCGTTACATTCTAATACATAGAAAAAATGATTATTTTCCTTCTCCATATAATAGCGCCCTCACTTCTGGCGTATATTCATTATTATCTTCATACACATATAGGGGAGGTAAAACTTTCAAGTCGGGCTTTCCATCTTTTATGGCTTCGATTAATAATGTGTTCGCTTCTTTTCCACGTTTTGGGTACACAAATTGAATGCGCTTTGGCTCTAATCGGTTCGCTCGCATTGCCGTGACGATATCAAGTAGTCTACCTGGGCGATGAACGAATGCGACCTTGCCACCTTGCTTTAATAATCGACTTGATGCACAAACAGCTTCTTCTAATGTTAAATATAGTTCGTGGCGGGCAATTGCATAATGTTCGCTCGTATTTTTGTCACTCAATTCATGAGCTAAAAAGTACGGTGGGTTACATGTCACCACATCATATTTTTCAATGCCTAGCGTGGATGGTGCATCTTTCACATCACCTAGCTGCATCGTAATTTGTTGCTCTAACTTATTATATTGAATACTACGCATTGCCATATCGTGTAGGCGGGGCTGTAGCTCAACTCCTGTAATTTTTGCCTTTGTTCGTGCACTTAAAAATAATGGAATGACTCCATTGCCGGAACAAAGATCAATAATGTGTCCTTTACTTTTTGGGATTTGTACAAAACGCGCTAATAACACTGCATCTAATGAAAATGAGAAGACGGATGGGCTTTGAATAATACGTAAATCTTCTGCCAATAAATAATCTAATCGTTCATCGTCTTTTAACCATTGTTCCACTATCTTTCCTCCACTAAATTCTACTAGGATTAGAAAAACACAACTCGCGCAAAATTAGCACGAGTTGTTATCCTTCTTATGTGGATTTCACTTGAAATTATATATTCCCTTATCCACTAAACAAAAGACTGACATCTACTATTGCAGATTCAGCCTTTACATTTAACCATTTTGTTTATTTAAAAATGATAGACAGAACAAACAATCTTCACCTTTACGTGAGCCACCAAAATGTACATGACATACATGGAAACCTTCATTATAAAGACGTGCTAAATTATCATAGCCTTCTCCAATATCAATCACTTCTTTTTTAAGCTCTTCCGTTTGTTGATTCGTATTAGCATCCTGAGCCAATAACGCCTCTAAACGAGTTCGAAGGTGAAGGTTTTCTGTTTGAAGCGTCTGATGCTCCTCCATCATATGCGCAACAAATTGTTTAAGTGCATTAAATTGTTGGTGCATTGATTCAAGCTGTTGTTCGAACTCCATAACAGTATCTAAAAGATTACGGTCCTTCACTCAAGCCACCCCATTAATTTCTATCTATATAAGATTTTTCTCACATTGTAACAATTCATCCAATGTATACTCAACCATACGCTCTTGCTTTGCTAAATATACTTGAATAATTCGCTCTAACACATTTAATCCGACTACTTTACCTTCGCCTTCAGGAGTCCTTGCCATGTCACCAATGTCTGGCATTCCTTCTTTTGCTAGTTCATAATCGTCATTTTCATATTTTAAGCAGCACATTAAACGGCCGCATAACCCTGAAATTTTTGTTGGATTTAGTGATAAGTTTTGGTCCTTTGCCATCTTAATCGACACGGGCTCAAAATCTCCTAAAAATGTCGAACAACATAACATTCTTCCGCATGGACCGATTCCACCAAGTAATTTTGCTTCGTCACGTACACCAATTTGACGCAGTTCAATACGTGTTCGAAATACACTTGCTAAATCTTTTACAAGTTCTCGGAAGTCAACGCGCCCTTCTGCTGTAAAATAGAAAATAATTTTATTGCGATCAAATGTATATTCCACATCGACCAGCTTCATTTCAAGCTCATGCTCTAATATTTTCGTATTTGCCAACTCAAAAGCGTTCTGTGACTCAATCGAATTTTCTTCTACTTGTATACGATCACGATCATCAGCAGGTCGCACTACTTGCTTTAACGGTAAAACGACGTCATTTTCCCCAACTTGACGCATAGGGACAACTACTTTGCCATATTCAATACCGCGTGCAGTTTCTACGATGACATATTCTCCAACTTCTAAAATATAAGCTGCTGGATCAAAATAATATATTTTACCCGCTTTTTTAAAGCGAACTCCGACTACATTATACAAATGTGTACCCCTCCTGAAGATTCAACATTAGCTGTTCCATCAATAACGTGCGATTCATGTTGCGATTTAAATTAGCACGCGCATGTAACACCGATTGCATTTGACGCGATAATTCTTCGTATGTCTTTTGCAATGCAATTTCATTAAAACGTTGATACATATCGGGATATGTGCAAGTTGCCTGTTGATTTGCTTTAATGGCTACCATATCGCGGTAAGCAAATAATAACAAATCAAGTGCTTGCTCCATCTCTTCCTTTTCTTTAAATAATGGAAGCCATTCATCGTGAATCATTAATAGTGCTTCATGAACATTTTGATGAACCGTCTCTACTAATTTTAACACTGTTTTTCTCGCTTGTACAAACTGCTCATCATTCACGAGCGCAAACGCTGTATCTAAATCATTCGTTACCATACTCACTGTCGCCGCCATCGAACTCGTTACACCTTGTTCGACAAGTGCTTCGACAAGTGATGCGCGTGGTGCCTTTGAAAATTTAATATGCTGGCAACGTGATCGAATGGTCGGTAATATTGCCTGAATTTGTTCCGTTACTAAAATAGCGACTACTTGACCATCTGGTTCTTCTAAAAATTTTAGCAGCATATTTGCTGAAGCCGCGTTTAATCGATCCGCATGATGCAGTACGTAAATTTTCTTACCTTCTTCTACACCTGTCATCTTCATCTCACCGATTAAATCACGAACTTGATCAATTTTAATGAATTGGCCATCTGGTTCAACTTGCTTAATATTCGGGTGATTTCCCGAATCAATTCGTCTGCAATTTCGACATGTTTCACATGGAACATTTTTTGACAAATTTTCACAAAGGAGAAGTTTCATAAAAAACGACACGACATCACGCTTACCTGTGCCTTTTTCACCTTCGAAAATATAGGCATGTGCCAAACGATCTTTTTCAACAATCATTTGTAGTTGCTTCATCACTATGGGCTGTAGTTTTGTTAGCTCCTCTATTGTTCGTCCCATTACCTTCACCTTTTTTCATTACTTGCTTTATTTGAATTTCGTCTATGTAAACTATAAAACGAAAGCTTAGAAATGTTCTGCTAGAAAAAGGCCCGTGTCTAGTGCGCGACAAAGACACGGGTCTGCATTACATATATAGATTAACTAAAAGTCCCTTAATCTCACCAATTTTCGCTAATAGATCGATAGACTCTCTTTCTTCATTTAAAATATCTTCAGCCAATTCGACAAGGCGTTCATCAATTGTTTCAACAATTTTCAAGCGTCGACCTTCGCCGAAACGATTCCAAGTATGTGATTGCTTCGTTTCCAAACCGTAATCTACTGCTTCTTGTAAAAATCGTTTTACCAGCATTTTAAAGCGTGCTAGCTCTCGTAAATTTCGAGAACGCGCCACACGATCCCCCGCTGTTGAAATATCACCTAATAATCTTGTCAGTTGCTCAGTTTGCATTTTAGAGCCTTGCTTTACGACCATTTCACCGAAACGATTGCCACCTTGATTCGATGTACGTAAGTCATTGCGGTTCGTATTTAGATTCATACGTAAGTCTTGATTAATTTTCATTTACCTTTCGCCTCCACTCTAAAAATGGTGGAATTGTTCGATTGGTAAAACAAATACAATTGCTCCTCCAACTTCAACTTCCACAGGGTACGGAATATAAGAATCTGCATTGCCACCCATTGGCGAAACAGGCGCGACCATTTGTTCACGTGATCGACAGTTTTCCCGAATAATATCCAATAGTCTTGGAATTAACGAATCATCTGTACCGATTAAAAATGTCGTATTTCCAGATCGTAAAAATCCACCTGTACTCGCTAATTTTGTTGCACGATAGTTGCTCTTCGTTAACGCATTCGACAATCTGTTGCTATCTTGATCTTGTACAACCGCTACTACTAGCTTCATCCGTACTCACCCCTTCATTGAATTGGTACTTTATTATATCATATATAAAAGGTACACTTCATTTACTTTTACCCTAATATTGGATTTAAAATCCCCCATACATCCTCAATAACTTGTTCAAGTGGCTGATCGGCATTCACCACTTTAAAGCGATCCGGATAACGGTTCATCGCCTCGTGATAGCCTTCATACACTTTTTGATGGAACGAAATTCCCTCTATGTCCAAACGATTAATTTCATCTGCACGCGTTGCTTGAATACGTGCCAATCCTTTTTCAGGTGCTAAGTCAAAGAAAATAGTCATGTCCGGTAGTCGCTGCCCAATCGCAAACTGATTAATAGCGAGTACATCATCCACACCAATTTCACGTGCATATCCTTGATATGCTAATGATGAATCAATAAAACGGTCACATAATACATGCTTACCTTCTTGCAATGCAGGAATTATTTTTTCATAAAAATGCTGTGCTCTTGCTGCTGCATAAAGTAGGGCTTCTGTGCGTTCGTGCATTTTTTTATGTGCTGGATCTAATATGACTGCACGAATTTTTTCTGCAATTTCAATGCCCCCTGGTTCGCGTGTTAAAAGAGCATTTACTTTTGCTTCTTTTAATCGCTCTCCGATTGCCTTTAGCACAGATGTTTTTCCTGCACCTTCTCCACCTTCAAATGTAATAAATAAATTCCTATTCATTTTTATATTCTCCCTAACTTTATTTTATGACATAAATGCATTTTTCTTGTAAACAATGCTCCCCTTGGAACGTTGCACCGATTGCTAATAATTCTTCTAATTGACTTAACTTTGCCACCGTAATTTTCTCACCTGGCACAAATAACGGAACCCCTGGTGGATATGGAATAATCATTGATGCAGTAACACGCCCAATCGCACGCATGTACGGAATCCATTCTTTTTTAGCTGCTTCAATTTCTTTGAAACTTAATTCTGGTTTCGAAATATTCGTCATTTCAAAATTAGCCGTTGTATTTTGTAATGTTCCTGGTGCACTTTTTAAATGAATGAGGGCTTCCTTCATACGAATACGTAAATCGGCAAACGAATAATTTTCCCCGTGTTTTAATAACGGCAAAATCAATAACACTTGCTGAACGTCTGCTAATTCGACATACACCTGCATTTTTTCTAACACGTCTTTTAATTCGAACCCCGTATACCCTGGTGCACGGACTAATAATTTTAACGCATCATCTACTTCAATCACTTGAAGTTCCGTTAAAATTTGTAATGATTCAATAAACTGCTTTCTCTTTTCCATTAAATAGACGAAATCACTCTCTGTATAGTTGTCCACATACGCCCTTGCATCATCTAATGAAGCTAATAATAAATACGATGGGCTACTTGATTGAAGCATACGCAAATAATGATTCACTTTCTGCTCATTTACAAGTGTCGATTTCATATGTAAAAAAGAAGCCATTGTCATTGCGGGTAATGTTTTATGTGCCGATTGGACAACGACGTCGGCACCAAGCTGCAGAGCTGATTTCGGTAATTGCTTGCTTGCAATGAAATGCGCGCCGTGTGCTTCATCAACAAGTACGGGAATACCAGAAGCATGGCACAATTTGATCTGTTCTTCTAAATCCTTTGCTGTAATGCCATAATACGTCGGATACGTAAAAATAACTGCCTTTACATGTGGAAAACGTTTAATGGCTTCTTGCAACGTCTCTTTTTCAACACAACCTGCTGTTTTACTCTTCTCATGCCATTTGGGTGCTAAATACACGGGATTAACTCCAACAAGTTCTAGTGCATGGAAAATTGATTTATGTGCATTGCGCTGTACAAGTACTGTGTCTCCTTGCTCACACGTTGCATAAACCATCGCCAAGTTTCCAACTGTTGAACCATTGACTAAAAAGAAGCTTCGATCGGCTTCGTACACTTTAGCAAGCATTTGTTCTGCTTGTAAAATAATTTCCTCAGGGTGATGAAAATCATCCAATCCTGTTAATTCTGTGACATCATAAATTAACGCACGTTTTATTTCATTCGGTAAATTCGAAAGCAAACCATTCTTATGTCCAGGTACATGAAGTGATTGCGG
>JAZUES010000296.1:0-2358 GCA_045640265.1 Solibacillus sp. | reverse complement strand
ATTAATGGAGGTCATTTAAATGACACAAGGTACAGTAAAATGGTTTAACGCAGAAAAAGGTTTTGGTTTTATCGAAGTTGAAGGCGGAAACGACGTATTCGCTCACTTCTCAGCAATCCAAGGCGACGGTTTCAAATCTTTAGACGAAGGTCAAAAAGTTGAATTCGGCATTGAAGACGGTCAACGTGGCCCACAAGCTACAAACATCGTAAAACTTTAATTTTAATGATGTAACCATAAAAGAGGTATCCTTTAATTAGGATGCCTCTTTTTTTATGGGCTTAATTGAGTTTATATTGGTGGTACTGCCACCGCCAAGCCCACTAAATTCATTTGTTTTTTCAGTTGCCTGCCCATGAGAAGCTCAGAGGGTGCTGCATATCTTCTCACGTTTCCCATTAAAGCCAGGCATCTATTTAGGTGGATAGTCGGCTGTTTTTTGCTAGCTTAACTTTAATCCGTCCCATAGGTAGGTGATGCCTTCATGTTGCTTAACGGCTTTCACGCGGCCATCTTGAGAAATGACGAAAACGATTGCTTGTGGATTATGCTTGGCATAGCGAATCGCGGAACGATGACGGGTGCCGTAAGAGGTAATCTTTATGTCAACGGATTTTTTGGCAGCTGGATCTAAAGCTCTTTTTATTGAGCTTAGTTGGTCATTAGTTAAGCGAATTTCAGTACCAAAACCGAGCGCTTCAAATCGTTCATTCATGACAACAGCGCCGTCCACTTCCGATAAAGAGGCGATAAATCGTTCATGCTCGGTAATGCGTTCATCGGCTTCTTTTACTTGAAAGTATTTATCAATCAGTTCTTTCGGTCGTTGCTGTTTGTGATTGGGTGGCACTGAAATATCGAACATCCAACTAATATTGCGACTTTTTTCAATAAATTTTTGCCAGATTTCAGGGCTATGCATTTGGTATTTCATGTGTAGTGCTTGGGTGTCACCGTCAAAATCATTCGGAACAATAATGAGGATGCCGCCATGCCGCCTTTTTTCAATGACTTTAAGAATATTACTTAGCGATTGAAAATAAATATTTTGAACTTGTTTAAAATGTGATGGATATTGTTTAGAAGCTTCTATCATTAATGTTTCAATAATCATTTGAAAATGCTGACCAATGACCCCCTCACTTATATGTTCTACCGGATACTTGATAAGCTGACCACCACGTAAATTGAATAATTCTTCCTCACCAAATGCCGTTATCATGTCACCAGGCTGAACGATCTCAATTGTAAATAAATGAGAAGTAGGCGGTGTGAATGCGATTTCGCCTTCCTTTGTTTTTATAAAGTTTTTCTCTAATGTAAGCACACCCCAAATGACGAGATGTTCATGGTTACCACCTTCGACAATTCGATTTTCTGTACAAATTGAGATAATGCTTGTTGAAGAGTTAAAAGCAGGGGCTAATCGCATTAATTCACCTTTTGTAAATGGAATGACATTCGCAAATGTGACGGGCTTATTGGATGTATTCAATACTTCATCATAATGCTGCGGGTCTAAATAGGTGATTTTCGCCGTAATGTTACGAGATTCTTCCTGCTCAAAGCTTAAATGGTACATCATATTGAACATCTGTAATAGATGAAAATCATTTGGTAGATGATAATTGGTAGTCGAAATTGTATGCTTTTTTTGATATGCAACCCAATGCTTTTTCGTTAATGGTACCAAATCTGGTGGATATAAAAATTGAATAAAAATTCCCCCTCATAACGACCTTTACTAAATTATACCCAAACAAAACATTAGGGAAACTGAACTTCATGTGGATACCCTTCAAATTTAGAGGAAGTAAAATAAAGAAATAATAAAAAACTCTAACTTATTTCATGTTATTAAACCTGAACAAGTTATACAAATATAACTCTTTGAAGAGCGATTTCTTGCTGTATTAACTGAAAACCACCAAAATACCTATGATTTAAATTAATAAAATCAGTAAAACCTATTTCCTACAACATTCTTCATTGAAATAAGCAAACGGGTCCCTTTACTTTTTCAGAATAATAACTTAAACTATTTTAAGCAAACTACTCTAATTTGAGTAGTTTATATGAAGCTGGCAATGAGAAGGGAAATACAAAATGAAATTTAAAGAGTTTTTGAGCTTACAGGGTGTGAAGGCATCAATCTTTATGGGCGTATTTTATGCTGTAGCGATGTTAAGCATTTTCTTAGCAGGCTATACAGCTTTACCAGGAAATATGGATGATCTTAAAATCGCGATTATTAATGATGACGCGGGTGAATCAGGTACTCAAATCGCAGGGCAGTTAACAGAAAGCTTACCATTTAAAATAATTGATACAGATTTAACAAATAAAGAGGCGTTAGAG
>JAZUES010000295.1:0-25562 GCA_045640265.1 Solibacillus sp. | reverse complement strand
TAACTTTTGTTTCTGTTCTATTAAAAGCTGCTTTGAATGTTCTAATTCTAAGCGCATTTTTTCTGTTTCTTTTTCAAAGTTTACGAGGCGTAATTTTTCCAGTTCGATTTCTTTATTCAATTTTTTCACATCAATACGTTTACTTTCATTGCGAGCATCTGTAATTACTGCTATGGCTCCAACTGCCATTGCCGAAACCACTGCAAAAACCACTGCAAAAACCCACATAAACATCCTCCTTATTTTCAGTCGATAGTTTTTATACGTTTATATTTTCTATATAGTTTCATTATTCAGACATATTAAAGCATTATTTAGTCTTCAAAAATGCGATAATAAAAGAAAAAAGCCATCACATAAAGTGATGACTTTGAAAGAAGCTCAAAATTATTAGATTAAGCTAAACCTTCTGTGAACCATAAACCGATTTCACGTTCAGCAGAAGCTACTGAGTCAGAACCGTGGATTACGTTGTGAGATAATGTTACAGCGTAGTCACCGCGGATTGTACCAGGAGCTGAATCTTCTGGTTTAGTAGCACCCATCATGATACGAGCTAAAGCGATAACGTTCTCGCCTTCCCAAACCATACCGAATACAGGACCTGAAGTGATGAAGTCTACTAATTCACCGAAGAATGGACGTTCAGCGTGCTCAGCATAGTGTGCTTCAGCTAATTCACGTGAAGCTGTCATTAATTTAGCTCCGCGTAAAATGAAACCACGACGTTCAAAGCGGTCTACGATATCACCGATTACTTGACGTTCAACGCCGTCTGGTTTAACCATTAAAAATGTTTTTTCGATTGCCATTGTTTAAACACTCCTTAAATTTGAGTAAAAGTTTTTACACCTACCGATAAATACTACCAAAATACTGCTAAAACTGCAACAAATATTAGAATACACCCTCATTTGTCATCATTTAGTATTTTCGCTTACCCATAAATAGAGCAACATCGCGCAATTTCTTTTTCATCGGGTGATTCGGTAAAGCTTCTACTTCTTTTAATGCTTTTTGTAAATATAGATTACTTATTTTTGATGCTTCTTTTATAGAATCAGATTTCCGAACATAGGCTAGCATTTCTTGACGATCTTCTTCTGAAAGTTCACCTAAAGAAATCTTTTGTAAAAACGGAACTAGTTGAGGATCATCTTTCATCAATAAAATAGGCAATGTCACATTTCCTTGCAACAAATCACTACCAGCTGGCTTCCCTAACTGTTTATCTGTCGCTGTGAAATCTAAAATATCATCAACTATTTGGAAACTCATTCCAACAAAATAACCATATCGTTTTAAGTGGCGAACGGTTTTTTCATCTGCCCCACTGACAACTGCACCAAGCTCACAGCTCGATTCAATTAAAAGGGCAGTTTTACGCTTAATGCGGCGGAAATAATCTTTCAACGTTTGATCTAAGCGAAACTTATCTTCAATCTGAATGACCTCACCATTTACTAGCTCGACCATCGTCTTTGCTAATATTTGATGTGCAAGGGGATTATCAATGCTTGTCACATACTCTAGCGCACGGGCAAAAATAAAATTCCCTGCATACATCGCTACACGGTTATTCCATTGTGCCTTAACGGTTTCTCTACCTCTACGCATATTTGAATTGTCTATGACGTCATCATGAACTAATGATCCCATATGAATTAATTCCAATGGAACCGCGATATTTTTCATTCGCTCAATATTATAGTCACCAAATTTTGCACTTAGTAACGCAAATACAGGTCGAATACGCTTACCACCAGCTTGTAGCAAATGAATGGAAGCGTCATTCAATAAGTGTGAAGATGAATTCAACGCTTTTTCTAGTTCGTTTTCGATGATTTCTATATCTGGTTTAATATCCGCATATAGCATTTTAATCTTCATCTTTTCCACGCGTCAAAACCTTCTCCCACTGTTATTTCTTTTTAAAGCCCATATGCATCGCCGCAGCGCCGCCACTATATGCTTTATACTCTACATTTTGCAGACCTGCATCTTTGAACATTTGCGCTAATTTTTTCATGCCTGGGAAGTCATTCGCTGACTCTTGTAACCATGAATATTCTTTATAGCTTTTTGCAAATAGTTTTCCGAAAACTGGCATGATGTAATTGAAGTAAAAACGGAAAAGTTGACGATAAACTGGAATTTCTGATTGAGATGTCTCTAAGCATACGACCATGCCACCTGGTTTTACAACGCGGTTCATTTCACGTAATACTTGTAAATAATCAGGCACGTTACGTAAACCAAAGCCAATTGTTACGTAATCAAATGTGTTATCCTCGAACGGTAACTCCATTGCATTCCCGTGGATTAATTCAATATTTTTAATGTCAGCGGTTTTTTCTTCGCCGACTTTTAACATGTTTTTACTGAAGTCTAGACCCTTTACGATACCTTCTTCGCCTACCGCTTTGGATAATGCAATGGTCCAGTCTGCGGTACCACAGCATACATCTAAACATTTAGAGCCCTTTTTTACGGCCATGCGCTTCATCGTATCTTCTCTCCAGCCAACATGTAGCTGAAAACTAATTACAGAGTTCATTTTATCGTAGCTCTCTGAAATATTTTCAAATACTTCATGAACATGTTCTTCTTTCGATTTTGCCATTTTTTCAAAACCTTTCTTCTTCCCACTTATAAAGTGATGTATTCCTCAATATGTTGCTTCAACTCTTGTTTGAGGTTCATTTGCTCTACCAATTCAAGCAGTTGTTGTTGACGCTTGGCTTGTTCAAGTTGCAGGTCATTTTGAATGGAAACGATTGCACTTTGATCACGTAGGCATAGCACTTTAGTTAAGAAGCTTTCCTTACCGTTTTTAAGTAACGCAAGTTCTTTATTTAAACGTAAATAAGTTAATGTTTCTTTCATAACTTTTGAAAGGTACGAAAACTCAAACACGTCATAATATTGTTCAATAAGCTCACATTCAATAGCCATTAAACTTTCAATACCTTGTTGTAAGGTTCTTTGTTCTTGTTCATATATTTTAATTTGATGCTCACAGCGATTAACAATACCTTTTGATAACTTTTGGATTAACGTAATGTTTCCAGTTTGTGCAAGCAACTGATAGTAGCGTCCACTATAATAGTCACCTGATAGAACAGTTAATTGTTGCTGTTTACTCGTCGCATCTGTTTCTTTAATTTTTTCATGTTCTTGCAAAGAAGCATGGACAATCCCTACTGTTGACGCACTAATTTCACGCTCTTTTGTCATGTTTTCTCCATTCAAAAAGGGTAGTTGAATAAAGAACAACTGCTCTTCTTGCAACATAGGTTGTCCAACATTTTGTAGTAATGCTCTATGACGAACAAATTGATAAATATTTGATTTTAACGCTTGAACCGATTGTGTTATAAATGTTGCACTCATAGAAATTACTCCATTTCAGTGTTATAAAAAATTGATTTGAATCTTATTTTATTCTCAATAAAATAGTTCATTCAATTTATTTATCTTTTACTTTGTACGACGCCATGGGCAGAATGAATTTTCGCTTTGCCGCGAATTTTCATTGCTGAAGTATGCTCTGTAAATTGCGCAATCATTACTTCGCCAGCATCTAATTTTTCAGAATGATGAAATTTTGTATCTAAACCACGTGTTAAGCCGATTACATGTACGCCATCTTCTTCAGCTTCAATCACAATATAGTCTGTTTGTGCCATTATTTCGTTCTCCCTCATCACATTTTTCTTTGTACATCATACCATAAATTTTATGAATTATTTCATTTGGATAAATGTCATAACTTCTCTACGTTTCACATCATCTTGTTCGTAAATACCACGTGCTACCGATGTGACTGTTTTAGAACCTGGTTTTTTCAAGCCACGCATCGTCATACACATATGTTCTGCCTCTACGACAACATAAACACCTTTTGGTTCAAGCATTTCCATAATGGTATCTGCTACAGTTGATGTAATGCGCTCTTGTAATTGTGGACGGCGTGCTACAGATTCCACGCAACGACCTAATTTGCTTAAGCCTGCCACTTTCCCATCTTTCGGAATATACGCAACATGGGCTTTTCCGTAAAATGGCACTAAATGATGCTCGCACATAGAATAGAATGGAATATCTTTCACTAAGACCATTTCTTCATGGTCTTCATGAAATACAGTACTGAAATATTCGCGCGGATTTTCATTTAACCCACTGAACATTTCTGCATACATTTTTGAGACACGTTTTGGTGTATCGAGTAATCCTTCACGTTCCACATCTTCCCCAACGGCTTCTAAAATCATTTTTACAGCTTCTTCTATCTTTTTTAAATCGACATTTGTCATGAAACAAGTTCCTCCTACAAATCCAAAACGTTTTTTATGTATAAATGAAATTGATCGCACCTATAAAACAACACGTGCCAAAATTCTATCATGAATTATATAATTTTCTCTTAATAACATACCCTTGAATCGTAGCACATTAAGCGGATAAGTTCAAAACTGTTCTACTATTTTTAGCATTCTTCTACATAATAAAACAAAAATAAAAAGAGTAGTCTTCAGTAAACTGAAAACTACTCTATGTAACCCAAGACTACTGTATTATTTTACAGCGTCTTTAAGTGCTTTACCTGGCTTGAAAGCAGGTACTTTTGAAGCAGCAATTTCGATTTCTTTACCAGTTTGTGGATTACGACCTTTACGAGCCGCACGTTCACGTACTTCAAAGTTACCAAAACCGATTAATTGTACTTTATCACCCTTTGCAAGAGCTTCTTGAATCGTTTCAAATACAGATTCAACTGCTTTTGAAGCGTCTTTCTTAGAAAGACCTGCCGCTTCAGCAACTGAGTTTACTAATTCTGTTTTATTCACACCATTCACCTCCTCTCAAAGGGTCATGAATCTAAATCCTGTAAAAAGAGTAACACACTGAAAACCGCTACGCAACTGAATTCAATCATGTTTCCTTGATATTTTCGCTTTTTTTACAAAAAAACTAAATTTACATGACAAAACTCCTAAAGATATGGACTTTTCACTACATTAGTATATAACCTATTTTTTAAAGTATAAACGTAATAAGTCCTCTCTCTCCTTCATTAATCATCCGTTCAAGCATCAGACGCATACGATTTTTCGCACCTGTAGGCACAGCTTTCATTTTATAACGAATACTTTCTGTTAATACTTCATGTAGCGGTGTTCCAAACACTTGCGTACTCCATAATGCTTGCCGATCATGATCATAAGCGTGTTGTAAATCTTTCAATAAATGCTGACTATGGAATTCCGAGCCGATTAATGGCGAAAATTCTGCTTCCATATCAATACGAATAATATGATAAGAAGGAGCTGATGCTTTCATTCGCACACCGTAAAAATTATTTTGTTGAATTAATTCTGGTTCATTTGGTGAGAACTCTTCCATTGCAGGTAATGTCACCCCGTAACCATCCTCTTTCGCTTGTTGAATGGCTTCGCTGAAACGACTTTGTGCTGCTTTTGCTTCTGACGCCTCTTTAATAAAGAGTAACCAATCTTTTTTTGAATCCACTGGCTTTTCTAACCACTGTTCGCATACTTTTTTATACATTTCGCCATTTACCGTTAGACGTAATGTCGCTATACCTTGACCTGCATCGATATTTTCGACATGACAACTTTCAACAAAATCAATGTCTTGTAAAATAGTACTCGCATTTTCGACATCTCGAATTTTCATGACATCATCTTTGATTTGACTAACTGCAAAAGCAATTGTTTCATTGAGTTCATGATTATCACCAAGCACTTCAAGCCAATCTGGTTTTTCCACTTCGATTTGATTTACTTTAAATTCAAATAATGCCTCTTGTAATATAGCTGCTACATCTAACGGCTGTAATGTATCAATTGACGTGACAATGACAGGTGCATCATATTGGTCTGCTAGCGTTTGTCGTAACGTTAGTGTTTCATGTGTATTTGGCGTGGCACTATTTAACACAACAACAAAAGGTTTGCCGATTTCAGTTAGTTGCTCAATAATTTCTTGCTCCGCTTTTTGGGCAGCAGACCGTTTTATACCATTTACTGTACCATCTGTTGTTACAACTATCCCAATATTAGCATGATCACGAATAACTTTATCTGTCCCAATTTTTGCCGCTTCCTCGAAAGCTATAGGTTCTGTATGCCATGGTGTATGAACGTATTTCGGTCCATTTTCATCCTCATAACCTTTTGCTCCTTCGATAACATATCCAACACAGTCAACTAGTCGGATACGGAAAGGAATCGAATTCTCACCAATCGCTATTGTCGTTCCTTGTGCAGGGACAAACTTCGGCTCTGATGTCATAATAACGGGTCCAGGCGAACTTTGAGGCAACTCGTCCATTGCTCGCATCTTATCTTCTGCATTGGTAATATTAGGTAGCACAACGCCCTCCATGACTTTTTTGACAAAAGTAGATTTTCCAACTCGAACCGGTCCAACAACCCCAATATAAATATCACCATTCGTCCGTTCAGCTAATTGCTGAAAAATTTGCTCGCTAATTGCTTTTCCTCCTTTAAACTATTTATCCTAACAAATGCTCTTTCACTCGAAATTACACAATAAGCACTATCAACAACACTTTATGTCAAATTCTCTTTAAATATGAAAAAATCCCACACAAATAGCTGTGTAGGATGATTCATTATTTTTCTATATTGATTGGGTCATACATAATTACGGGTTCATTGTTTTCATCAACTGTGTAAGGCAATGAATACGCTGGGACAATTGGGGATGCTTCGACTAAAATTTCTCGAATATCTTCACCAGGTGTAGCCGTAATACCATTTTCTTTCATAAATTTGTATAGGTCGATTGAGTAATCGACATATAAATTACCTTCAGACGTAACAACTAACGGTAATTGCGTATTTGAATATGGACTTTGAACTGTAACGTCTTGTTTATAGCCGATATTTTTGTAATTGATTGTGTATACATGTTCTACGATTTTATCTTTGAATTGCGGGTATTTTGTACTTGAAAATCGAATATTAATTTCTCGTATACGCTCCGGTGTGCGTAAATCGACAAGTTTTACAGTTGGGTTTTCTTCTGGGTTCCAAATTATATATTGAAAAATGCCGCCTTTTTCATAGGCATTTGCTGGGGGGGAACCTATATACTTTGGTACAAGCTTATCAAAATCAACTAAATATTTAATGAAAATATCTGTATCCTGATCTCTTGTTTTAATCGGAAGTACTCCCGTATCTTCCCGGTATTCATTCACAGCGCGTTGAACACCCGCTAACATATCTACATCTGGTACCATGCTTGATTGATCAAAGTTTGTCGTTGAACCACAGCCAGCTAGCACCATGACCATGAGAGATAAGAGTACAAATAGTTTAGACCATTTCATTTCTTTATTCCTCCATTACTAGTTTGGCCACGTAAGTATTACGAGAACCATTAAAAAAGTTCCTATTAAAAATATTCCATAAGCGATTAATCTAAGAATAAAGGCTAAGACAGAGTTATGTATCCATTTTCGGATGGCAGAAATAAGTAATAAGGAAGCTAATAGTAAGCCTATCGAATAAAACGAAACCCACATAACATCTAGCGCGTGCATACTCGCTAAAGGACCACGATTAGATGCTAATACCATAAACGATGAGGGGTTCGTTACTTGCAGAAGATGTTGCAATGGTGAGACCGCCTTTCTTTTATTTTCCACTTCTATTCCGCTAATTATTATAGCCTTTCCGCCTCAAAAAAAATAGGAGGTATGCTCAGATACCTCCCTAATTGTGACAATTTATTAAATTTTTTCTTTATTTTCACTTTTTACAATAAATCAACAGGATGGCAATTAACTCAATTCATCGATTTCTCGTTTTTTCATTCGAACCATCAGTTCATCCACTGCCACTTTTGGTTCTTTTTGATCAAACAGTACTTCATATAATGCAGAAGTAATCGGCATTGGCACTTTATACTTTTGTGCTAATTGGAAAGCAGCCTTCGTTGTGCGTACACCTTCAACAACCATACCCATTTCATCGAGAACTTGTTCTAGTTTCATACCTTTTCCAAGTAAATTACCTGCTCGCCAGTTGCGTGAATGCACACTTGTACACGTTGCGATTAAGTCTCCCATGCCTGTTAGCCCTGCGAATGTAAATGGATTTCCTCCCATTTTCACACCAAGTCGTGTAATTTCAGCTAAACCACGTGTAATTAATGCCGCTTTTGCATTGTCCCCGTAGTTTAAGCCGTCTGTAATCCCTGCAGCAAGTGCAATAACATTTTTTAATGCTCCTCCGATTTCAACCCCGGTAACATCGTCATTTGAGTAAATACGGAAATAATTATTCATAAATAAATCTTGCACTTTTTCAGCTGCCACTAAATTTTCACTTGCAGCCGTTACTGTCGTTGGGTGATGTAACACCACTTCTTCAGCATGAGAAGGACCTGATAATACAACAATATCACTGACAGCCTTTTCATCTAAGCTTTCTTTCATTATATCCGAAATACGCATTAATGAGTCTGGTTCAATACCTTTCGATACATGAACAAATAATGTTTTTTCTTTGATAAATGTTGAGATATTCTTACATACTTCACGAATGCCTTTTGTCGGCACTGCCATAACAATCGTTGTCGCATGTTGCGCTGCTTGTTGTAAATCACTTGTTGCGTTTAGTGATTCTGGTAACACTGTATTTGGTAAATATTTTTTATTTGTATGCTGTTCATTAATTTCAGCAGCTTGATCTGCACGGTGTGACCAGATTAAGGTATCATGCCCGTTTTCAGCCAACACAATGGCTAATGCAGTCCCCCATGAACCAGCACCTAACACTACTACTTTTTCCATAATATAACCCCCAATTTCACTTAAAGTTTTTCTATTTTACTACTTCAAGTCAAATTCTCCTTATTGAACAAAAACGCTAGTTCATTTTCATAAACTAGCGCAAGTTTTATTTGATTAGTCACGAGCACGTGTAATTAAACGAATTGGCGTACCTTCAAAATCAAATGTTTCACGAATACGGTTTTCTAAGAAACGTTCATATGAGAAGTGCATCATTTCAGGTTCATTTACGAACACAACGAATGTTGGTGGTTTGATTGCCACTTGAGTTGCGTAGTAAATACGTAAGCGACGCCCTTTATCCGTTGGAGCTGGGTTACGTGCTACTGCATCTTCAATTAATTCATTTAAAACAGAAGATTGAATACGCATTGCGTGGTTTTCACTTACACGCTGGATAACAGGTAGTATGCTAAGTACACGTTGTTTCGTTTTCGCTGATACGTAAACGATTGGTGCGTAGTCTAAGAATAAGAAATGTTCACGAATTTGTTCTGTAAAACGGTTCATCGTTTTATCATCTTTTTCAAGAGCATCCCATTTGTTTACTACGATAATAACTGCTTTACCCGCTTCATGCGCATAACCAGCGATTTTTTTATCTTGTTCTTGAATACCTTCTTCAGCATTCATAACAACTAAAACAACATCTGAGCGTTCAATTGCTCGTAGTGCACGTAGAACAGAGTATTTTTCTGTCGATTCGTATACTTTCCCTTTTTTACGCATACCCGCTGTATCAATGATGACATAATCATTGCCGTCATAAGAGTACGGCGTATCAATTGCATCACGTGTTGTCCCTTGAATTTCACTTACGATAACACGTTCCTCACCTAAGAAAGAATTCACAAGTGATGATTTCCCTACGTTTGGACGACCAATAAGTGAGAATTTAATCGTGTCTTCATCGTATTGCTCTTCGTTTGGTTCTGGGAAGTGTTTTGCACACTCATCTAGTAAATCCCCTAAACCTAAACCGTGAGAACCTGAAATTGGCCAAGGCTCGCCGAATCCTAATGAATAGAAATCATAAAGCATGTGACGCATATCTGGGTTATCAACTTTGTTAACTGCTAATACGACTGGTTTTTTTGTTTTGTATAAAATTTTTGCTACTTGCTCATCGGCAGCGGTTACGCCTTCACGACCATTTGTCATGAAAATGATAACGTCTGCTTCATCAATAGCGATTTCTGCTTGTTGACGAATTTGCTCTAAAAATGGCTCATCGCCTATCTCAATACCACCTGTATCGATGATATTAAATTCATATGCTAGCCAATCCGCCGAACTATAAATACGGTCACGTGTTACACCTGGAATATCTTCCACGATTGATACACGTTCTCCGACGATGCGGTTAAAGATCGTCGATTTACCTACGTTCGGACGTCCTACGATGGCGATTACTGGTTTGGTCATCCTGTACTTCATCCTTCCAAACTCTAATATTCTGTATTATACACGAATTTGTTTATTATATCATTTTTTCACAACATTCTAAATGCATTTATTATAGCAATCGTTGTTTTTTGAGCATTATTTTGATAATGATACAGCTAAATTTAATGGGAAAAGTCTACTAATCCTGCCCTAATACGTACTGCGTTTTTGCAATATTTCTTTACGTTATTAGTTGCATTACTTATACCATTTTGTACAATACAATTCAAAAAACTATTATATGAAAAAGAGTGGAAAATTCTTGTTAGAAAGAGGATATAGTTTACTTGTCGAGCCTTTCACACAGCAAAGCACCTGCAAAAGGCTTTTTGAAAGTTGTACTGCAGCCAAACCAATAACCCCGAATTTCCACTTTATTAGAAGAAAAAACATTTTGACTTGCCCTTTTCCTATTTAAGAATCACACACTAAAAAACCGCCCTGTAAGCTTGATTGCTTACAAAGCGGTTATGAACTAAATATTATTTTTTAAAGCTCTTTAATTGATCACCGATGACATCACTGAATGAGAAACCTGTGTTTTCTTCTGGCAGTTCATAATCGAAATCTTCATGATCAACTGGTGCTTCTTGAAGTGCTTTAATGCTTAAAGCTAAACGTTTTTCACCTTCGCTCACTTCTAACACTTTTACTTCCACTTCTTGACCTTCTTTTAATGCTTCGTGTGGTGTATTCACATGCTTGTGTGAAATTTGTGAAATGTGTACAAGACCTTCAACTCCTGGGAATACTTCAACAAATGCACCGAATGTGACAAGACGTTTTACAACACCTGTTAAAACCGCACCCTTAGAAGCCTTTTCTTCAATATTCGTCCAAGGTCCTTCTAATGTATCTTTAATTGATAATGATACACGTTCATTTTCAGGATCGACTGAAAGTACTTTAACTGTCACAGTTTGTCCTTCTTGTAAAACAGTTGATACATCTTCCACATGTTCATGTGCAATTTGTGAAATGTGAACTAAGCCGTCTACACCGCCTAAGTCGATGAATGCCCCGAATTTCGCTAAGCGTTGTACGGTACCTTCTAAAACATCGCCTTCTTTAATAGATTCAATCACCTGTTGCTTTTTAGAAGCTTTTTCTTCTTCTAAAACAGCACGATGTGACAAGATTAAACGACCTTTTTCTTTATCTAATTCTGTAATTTTAAAGCTTAAAACTCTACCATTATAATCATCAAAATTTTCTACAAAATAATCTTCAACTAGTGAAGCTGGAACGAAACCGCGCACTCCTAAATCTACTACAAGTCCGCCTTTCACAACATCTTTTACCTCTGCTTCGAATACTTCACCAGATTCAAATTTCGCCTCTAACTTATCCCAGGCATTAAGTGCATCCACTTTGCGTTTTGATAAGACAAAATTTTCTTCCTCAACTTTTGTAATCATTAGCTCTAATTGATCGCCTATTGAGACAAAATCAGAAGCTTTTTCGATGTGTAAGCTTGAAAGTTCGCTAATTGGTATAATTCCGTCAAATGGTGCTCCCTCGATCGAAACTGTTACTGACTTGTCTTCTACTTGCACAGCAACACCTTTCACAATATCTCCTTCTTGAAATTGAAGGTTTGACCCTAAATTCATTTCTTCAGACATATGTAACCCTCCTTCGCATATTCCACTTATTATTTTATTCGAAAAGTTCGATAAAAACAAAATATATCCTTTTATTTTCAGAAATTTTCGTAAAAACCGTTATAAATTATTCGGATTAAGCCATTTTACTTTTTGCTAATTTTAAAATTTCTTCTGCTGCTTCATCAATTGATAAATTCGTAGTATCTAAAAATAACGCATCTTCTGCTTGAATTAAAGGTGATGCTTCACGTTCGCTGTCTAATTTATCGCGACGTGCAATATCTTTCTGCAATGATTCAATCGTTGAAGAAATACCACGACGTTCATTATCTAAGAAGCGACGACGTGCACGTTCTTCAACCGTTGCAGACATGAAAATTTTAAGTTCAGCATCCTTTAAAACATGAGTTGCAATATCTCGTCCATCCATGACAACGCCACCATTAGACGCCAATTGTTGTTGCATGGCAACTAAGATTTCGCGGATATTGGCATGTGCTGCTACTTGTGAAACATTTGCTGTCACTTCGTTTGAACGAATTGCTTGTGACACATCTTCTCCGTCAATAAATACTAATTGACCTTGTTCTGAAGGTTTTAACATTATCGTCGTATTATTTAACATGACTTCGATTGCTACTGCGTCATGTAATTGTATGTTTTCGTTCATCGCTTTATACGTTACGGCACGATACATTGCACCTGTATCAATGTAAGTAAATTGAAGTGTCTCCGCTACAATTTTGGCAATTGTACTTTTCCCGGCACCTGCTGGACCGTCAATTGCAATTTGAATTTTTTTCATCATAACTAATCCCTACTTTCCGTTGTTATTGTATCATAATCTAAAATACATATTCTTTTTTTAAGTACTTTTTCCAATGGTATTTTTTTAATAAAAATGGCTCATCACCTAAGTTGTGGATGACTTATTCAAAGTGATTCCTTTAAATCAAGTCTGTTCTGCTACGCTGCGGGGGGCGCTACTTTGGAATATAGCTAGAAAAGTTGATAAAACTTAAAATGGTAATGTACCATAAAAGGAAAAGAGCTCTAAAAAGTTTATACTTTTTAGAACTCTTTGTGCTTATACTTCATTTATTTCCTTTTTACGAATCATCAATTGACGTTCAAAGCAAAAACGAACAATTTGTTGCTGATCAAAATCATCTGTATCCGTAAACTGAATAGATGCAATGGTAACTTCGTCTCTCTCGAAAATACGAACGATCGTAGCATCTGTTTCAACATAACGTATATCTCCATTTACAAATGGTAATACAATCATCATTTTAACAATGTCATCCTCATTAAAGCCAACAGGTGATTTTATATGAATGGCCGTACCACCCGCACTAATATCCTCTGCTACAAATTGATAACGACGTCCGTCAAATTCAATCGCTACATCAACAGGTGTCTCTACACGTACATATTCTCTTCGTTGAATTTTAATGAATTCTTCGGAAGGTGGACAAGATATTAAGATCATTTGAATATTGCCCGCTCTTCTCCCTAACACTTCTGTATTAAAGCTATAACTTACCTTTGATTCTGTATTATAGGTTACTCGAAATTGTGCACCATCTAATAAAAATGCTGTTTTCTTTGTTGCAACATTAATCGGATAGTCAATAAATATTACATTTGCTTTACGATCCACTACTCTACAACGAAACTTCTCGATACGATCTGTATAAGTTGGTTCTAATGTTAAAAGTGTTCCAATTTTAAGTTCCATTTGTCTCTCCTCGTGCGATAAAGATTAATGATACTATTATCTCACGAGATCAAAAAATTAGCTATATGTTCCCAGCTGAAATTTATAAATATTAATGTAGCTTTTCGACTTTCACAACTTCATGAGATTCTGTATCAATGACAATGCGATAAGTATCATTATATTGATTTTCCATTCGTAAAAGCACTTCATAGCATTTACGCAATTGTAATTGTTTGTTAGCTGTATATATTTTTTTCACTTCTTCAACGTTCGCATCTTTTGCAAAAAAAGTGTCCCAATTAATCGGAATTTCTGATTGTTCAGCAATATTTTCTTCTTGTATATATTCCATCGCATTTAATCCAAGTATTTCAGCGTTATCCTTCGCTACTTTAATTTGGATGCTATCGGGATAAACGAGTGCTTTGTCTGCCCCATGAAAGCGAGTAAATACAAAATGCCATGCTTCATGATTTTCACGGGATTCGGTTAAAGTCACATCTGTATAACCTACTCTCGTCATGAACTCATGGGCAGCAGATGTAACGTCTTCATGTGATACCGCATTTTTTAATACAGGACGTTCTAATAAAAATGATAATAAATGCCCACCCTTTTCCGTGATATCCGCGTACCCAATACGAGAGCCTCTTATAAATTGAATATGATAAAACGGATATGGTGCATCATCACTGCTTTTTGTTACTGTTACCATTGCGTCATTTATTTCCGGGAAATAATTCTTTAGTTTTTCAATTGCTTGTTTTTTTGTTACTTTTTCATCTGTTATATGTTGCAATTCTCGTTTCTTTTCATAATCAGATTCACTCGCTGTTAATGGAAAATCGGTTTCATTATATGTTTTAAGTTGCTTAGATGCTTCAACAAATGGAGATTCACTTAAATCCAGTTCTTTATTACTCGTCCATTTTTTTAAATCACCATCATTTTCAAAAAAGGATATCGTTGCGACTTTCCACTCCTCAGAAAACGCTTGTAAATTCGTTGAAACCGTCGTCATCTTATTTTTCCATGTGTCTAAATCGCCACTATTTGAAGCTTGTTTCGCATTATCTCCAATCTTCCCTAAATAACGCATCCATTCATTTTGTACTTCTTCTTGTATCGGTAAGTTTGCCACCGATTTTCTTAGATCACTACTCATCCGCCAGATAGAATCGAGTTCTGAATTTAATGCCCGATCATCTTGAAATAACAATGACTGATTAATCGTTTGATGAAGTAGCGACAATTTTTCGGTTGCAGCCGATAAATCTTTAGAATACGTTGCATAAACAGCACGCTCTAATTGTTTATTTTCCTTATAAAAATCAAGTGAGACAAAAGCTAAAATAACGACAAATAGTCCTAATAAATACGAAAGATTTTTCATATTGGCTCCCTCTTAATAACAAAAAATATGTTCGCCGATTTGTTTGATTTGGGGTCTTGACCAAATCCACTTACTTGTAGCAGTCACTGGGTTAAAATAGTAGAGTGCATTCTCAGAAGGATCCCAACCATTAATAGCATCGAGCACCGCCTGTTTTGCACGTTCATTAGGTGACAACCAAATTTGTCCATCTGCAACTGCAGTAAAAGCGCCTGGTTGGAAAATGATTTCTGAAACACTATCTGGAAATTCTGGTGATTCTAAACGGTTTAGAATAACTGCGGCAACCGCCACTTGTCCTTCATACGGTTCACCGCGTGATTCCCCGTACACCGCATTGGCTAATATTTGTATATCTTGTTCGCTATAATTGGGAGGCAATTGCATTGATGTGGTAGATTTCGCTCCGCCTCCACCTTTCACTTGCTGATCAAGTGGAACCCCACCATAATAAGTAAAGCGATTTCCTGCATTAATCTGCTTATGAACAAACTCTTTATCAAAATCCGAGTTATTTGCTAACTTATCTTTTGTTGCCTTACCTGCAATCCCATCTACAGGTAAGCCATACTGCTCTTGAAAGTTCCGCAATGCCCAGTAAGTACCGTAGCCAAATTTACCGTCAATAGTACCATGATAGTAACTCAAATATTGTAAGCGTGCTTGTAGCTCAATCACGTCGTCGCCAAACGCACCACGTTGTATTTGTTGATTTGAAAAAGCAGATGCATTTAAAGACACACTAAAGGAAATAGTCAATAAAAGTAGCACAATTTTTTTCAACATACTTTCACTCCTTTTAGAGTAGCATGTTAAAATAAATGGATTTCATACATTAGAAAAACAGATTTCGCGCCAAATAGTGCGAAAACATGTCTTTTCTTATGTGGATTCCCTTGAATACCTTTTCTTATCTACGAAAAAAGCTATTTAAAGAAATAATATTCTTTAAATAGCTTTGCTTTTATCTTGAGAGTCTTGTACCTATCGTTTCACTTTCGGTACAAATAGATTAATGATCATTATAGCGTGATAAATGTTCTATTAAATGTTCATGTGCCTGTTTTACTTTTCTTAATGCAAACCACCATAAGAACAGCATAAAGGGCAATATCGCATACATAAAATACTCTTCCAACATTAAGATTGAATTATACATAATGTGTAGACCGAGTGGTGCAAATAATGCGAGTGCAATGTATTTTTTTTGAATGTCATCACTAGTAAACTTGCCCTTACCAAAATAATAGCCCATTACAACACCAAATAACGCATGACTTGAAACTGGTAGAATCGCACGGATAATGGCCTGATCGATACCAAATGACAATAAATAAATAATATTTTCAACCGTTGCAAAGCCGAGCGAAACCGCTGCTCCATATAATATTCCGTCATATGGATCATCAAATTCCACATTTCGCAAAATAACAGTTAAAATAATAAGCCATTTTATTAATTCCTCTATTGAACTCGTAAATACAGCATTCACAAAAAAGGGATTCGAAAAAGTATGCTCTTCTTTTAAAATGAATTGAATAAATAGGACTGGGAATGTAATAATTGCTCCGTAAATGAAGGCATGAAGTAATGTTCGCCTTGGTTCCGTATCCATTTGATTACGTAAATAAAAATAACTTAAAAGGGCTAAACCCGGCGCGATGGCTGCTGATAAAAGTATGAACATAGGCCGGCTCCTCTCGTTTACAAATTTTTCTATTAAAAGTATATCACTATTTAGTTATTAGCAGTGTAGTGTAGCAAAGTTTAGAAAAAAGTAACGTATAATAGCAATTTTGTTTACAAAAAAACTCGACATTAAATTGCCGAGTTTCGTTTTTTAGTGCATAAATGAATCATAGTTCGTGTTTTCATTCGCCAGCATTAGCAATAATTTTAAGCGTGCCTTTTTAGGATCAAAGTCTCCACCCATAATAACGCCTTTATCCTTCAAATTGTTTGCACTACTGTAATAATCATATGTCGGGAATACTCGTCCTTCTTCAGTAGAAGTCGTTAAAATAACCTTTATCCCCTTTTGACATAGCTTTTCAATCGTATTGGTCATTTTTGGTGTCACTTGACCGCGACCTGCACCGACAAGTACGATACCGTCAACATCGGCTTCATATAATGCATCGATAATAATTGAACTTGCACCCAAATAAGCCATTACGATCTCTACTGTAGGGTAACTTTCCTTTATAGCATAAGTTTCCTTATGTGTAGGTTTTTGATAAATGATAACTTCATCATTATCGATATAGCCAAGCATCCCATAACCAATAGCACCAAAACCGTTTATGCTTGAAGAATGGACTTTTTTTACATATTTTGAGTGAATAATTTTTTCATTGAATACGACACATGTTCCAATGTTTTTTGCTTCATCACTTGAAGCAACCAATAGGGAGTTACGTAAGTTCGAATAAACATCTGTCCCGATATCTCCTGATGACTTTTGAGAACCTGTTACAATGATTGGACGCGTGTCATTTACCGTTAACTCAAGAAAGTACGCAGTTTCTTCCAAACTATCCGTTCCATGGGTAACAACGATCCCACTTACAGATTCATCTTTAAAAATTTGATGAATTACTATATTTAGTTGATTTAAGTTTTCAAACGTCATATGCATTGATGGAATTTGATATAAATCAATAAGTTCGATATCAAGTTCATTTTCAAGCTGACACATGGATAATATTGCATTGCCGTCAAGCTTACCTGATTCTAATTTATTTTTTTCATTACGAGTACTCGCAATCGTTCCACCTGTTGTAATTAAAGCCACTTTTTTCTTCAAAACATTCACCTCTTATTTGTTATGCTTAGCGATTTTTTCGGCAATTAATCCGCCATGGAATCGTCCATTTTCAATAAAAATTTCGTTTGCATTATCTCCTGCCGCAAGTACGCCCGCAATAAATAAGTTTTCCACATTAGTTTCCATTGTTTCCGGATCAAAATATGGTCGCCCTGTTTCCTCATCCAATTCAACACCCATAGCACGGATGAAGCTATGATCAGGATGGTAGCCTGTCATTGCAAAGACGATATCATTAGAAATTGTTTGTTCTTCGCCTTCAACGTCTAATACAACTTCTTGCTCGTTAATTTCCTTCACGTTTGTATTAAAATGCATCGTAATTTCACCATCACGAACTAACCCTAAAAACTCAGGTAATACCCATGGCTTGATGCTTGATGAATATTCTGTCCCACGGTAAACAACCGTAACATGTGCCCCTGCTTTATTTAACTCTAATGCTGCGTCAATGGCTGAGTTTTTACCGCCAATAATCAAAACATTTAAATCAAAAAATGGATGTGCTTCTTTAAAATAATGATGCACTTTCGGTAAGTTTTCACCAGGAATATTTAAATAATTCGGATGATCATAATAGCCTGTCGCAATGACAACATACGGCGTTTTATATGTTTCTTTATCTGTTTGAACTGTGAAAGTACCTTCACTTTTCACAACGCTTTTTACAGTTTCAAATCGGTTTACTTGAATTTTTTTCGCCTTTACAACTTCTCGGTAATAGACAAGTGCCTGATTGCGTTTGGGTTTACGTTCTTCGATAATGAACGGCACATCACCAATCGCTAATTTTTCACTTGTGCTAAAGAAAGTTTGATGAGTTGGGTAGTTATAAATTGCATTTACGATATTTCCTTTTTCAATAACAATCGGTGTTAAACCAATGTTTTGTAGTTCAATCGCTGCAGATAATCCACACGGACCTCCACCAACTATGATTGCTTCTACATTTTGCATACGAACATCTCCTTAAATATTTACACTTCATTCATTATACTGCTATTTTTTATTCATGGCTTTTCTTTTCACTCAAAAATTATTTCAATAACATGGCACTCTGGTTTCGCACAAAAGCGAAGTGGTAACAACGTCGTTCCATAACCATTGCTTACGAGTTCATAGCGGCCTTCATTTTTTTTGAAATACCCATGTGGCTGAATACCATAAGGACCCAAACGAATTTGTCCCCCATGTAAATGACCACCTAAACTAAGTAATGGTCGGAATTGACGATGTACTTTCGGAAATTGCTGTGGATTATGTGCAATAAAGACGGTTGTTTTCTCCATACAATCTGCCACTGCATGCTGAATATTTTGTTCATTTGGACTATAACTAACCGCACTCACTCGTACATTATTTTTACTTGGCAAAATAATCGATTCATTTTCTATAATTTGTACGCGGTTTTTTACAAACAATTGACGAAGTTTCCTTTCTCCAAACTCGATATCATTGTTACCCCATACAAAATAAACTGGGGCTAGTCGTTGAAGTAGCTGAATATTTTGCATCAATTTTTGTTCGGTCGTACGTTTATCGACAAAGTCACCGCCAACAATAACCGCATCAAATTTACCATTTAGCTTTTTTATCATACGCTCGTTGATTTTTCTTGCATGTGTATCTGAAATAAAAAATAAACGAATTGTTTCTTTTTTACCTTTTGCCTTTAGTCGATGTTTTCGAACATTGTTTTCATAGGCTTGTTTTAGCATAGCCAATATTAAAAGGACACAAGCGACAACGACGATACGAATAATCGTCATACTTTTTCCTCCACTTCAAAAGAAAAAGACGAGCACCACTACACGGTTCGTCTTTTTCATATTCACTATATAAATTATATTACTACGGATTTATAATTAATACTTGTCCAGTTGAAATACTGTCAGAAGTTAAATTATTTGCTTCTTTAATTTTTTCAATACTCGCTGGACTACCATCGCCATAATACTTTAATGCAATACGATATAGATTATCCGTTGACTGTACCGTATGTGTTTTTTGTTGTGCATTTTGCGCTTCAGCTTTTTGTTCTTCAGCTTTTTTCTTTACTTCTTGTTCTTTTGCTTTTTGTGCTGCTGCTTTTTGTGCTGACTCAGCCTCTTTTACTTTCTTTTCTTCAGCCGCTCTTGTCTGCTTTTGCTCTTCCGCCTTTTTAGCTTCTTCAGCTGCTAGACGTTCTTTTTCAGCTTCATCATTAGCCTTTGCATCCGCATCATCTTTTGTATCATCAGCTTCTTCATCCTTTTTCGCTGATTCCACTACTTTCACTTCATTTGGATCCTGCTTCTGAATTTCAACTAACTGATTTTGATCGTCTTCTTTTATAACATCATCTGGCTTCGAACTCGGATCAAAAATGAATAATACATAACCTAAAATGCTTAATGGAATAAAAATAAAAATAACTACCAAAATTGTCATTATTGGATTTCTTTGTTTTTTAGCATCTTTTTTATGATGACGGCTAACACGAGACAATTTCGCTTTTGACTCATTATGTAAATCAATCTCTTGACGATGCTCTTCTACCTTTTCACGGTAATCTTCTTTCGCCATAACTAAAACCTCCAACTCTATAACCTACTACCCTTATTATGACGAATTTCTACAAAAAAGTAAACGGTTCTCCAACAGATTACACCTTACGTAATAGTATTTGATGCAACCTTTGTTGCCAAGTTGCATTATCAATTACATTTTTCTCATCCGTTCTATCACGAATTAACTGATTTAATTCAAGTCCACAGTTAGAACAGCAATTTTCTTGTTTCTGTTCAAGATGCTGGCCAAAATATTCGACAACTTGCTCGCGCATACAATTTGAGGATTCTATCAATTTATGCATTTCCGCTACTTCCTCAAACTTTTTCGACTGAATTGTATGCATGCGCTGTTTCACTTTTTCAATAGATTCACGTTCAAGCCAATAGCTTAAGACACGAAAAGCTACTTCTGGAATCTCTCCATTTACTAGCATGGCAGTTGGTGGCTCACCAGATGTCATATATTGTACGAATCGGTCAATATGGAAATCTTTTGGAAGGTCCTCTGACACGATAAACTTTGCGAACTGCTCGTCCCCTTCGCTATATAATAGAATTGCAACCGATGATTCCCCATCACGTCCTGCACGACCAATTTCCTGCATATAATTCGAAATAGTTGATGGCATCGTTACATGGATGACTTGGCGTACATCATTTTTATGAACTCCCATACCAAAAGCATTCGTCGCCACAATCCACTGTAAATGTCCTGTTAAAAATTGTTGCTGAATAAATTGACGATCTTGCATTTCCTTTCCAGCATGGTAGGCAGCCGCAGAAATATTTTGCTGCAATAACGCTAAACTAATTGCTTCCGCCTTCGCACGTGACTGCGTATAAATAATTCCTGGTCCTGCCGTACGATTGACATGCTCAAGTATCCACGTAATTTTCTCATCCTTATTAGAGAAATACTTTTTGGCTAAATGAATATTTGGGCGATTGACCGAATGTTTAAACGTGAACGGTTCTTTCATATGTAAATACTGGCCAATATCTTGTAATACACTTTCTGTTGCCGTTGCCGATAACGCTAAGATTGGTGGACGATTTGTTTCAGAAATCACTTCCCCAATCCGTAAATAATCAGGACGGAAATCGTAACCCCACTGCGAAATACAGTGCGCTTCATCCGCCACAATTAGTGATAATTCCATTGAAGCTAGTCGCGCTTTAATTTGTGGTTGAATTAGCATTTCTGGTGAAATAAAAATAAAGCGGTATTCATGCAAAAAATGCAGAGCATAATTTTTTTGTTGATGTGATAAAAAGGAATTTAACGCTACTACGCGCTTTTCACCCATTTGTTTTAATTGATCCACTTGGTCTTGCATTAAAGATAGTAGCGGTGAAACGATTAAAACAGGCTTGTTAAAAAGATAACCAGGAAGCTGATAACAAAGTGATTTCCCCATACCGGTCGGTAAAATGGCCACAACATCTTGTCCATCTAGTAAATTTTCAATAATTTCTTTTTGTCCTGGTCGGAAAGTGTCATAACCAAAATAGTGTTGTAAAGTTTCTTCTAAAATCATACGTTATCAACTCCCTTCGCTAATGTTAGACGCAATTGAAAATAACTAATTTGCGGCAAAATTTCATGTAATGTACGTAGCCTTTTCGTATCATAGGCGTCTACTGTCTGAAGTACTTGCTGTTGTTCTTCCTTCGATACGAACGGATCAATTGAAAAATGGGTATCATTCATTGCCAATTCTACTAAATGATCTTCAATGGTACTTGTTTTTAATTTTCTCATATGGCTAATTTGTTCAAGCGAATACCCCTTATTATAAAGCTTTGCAGTTGTATTAGCCGAATCAGTTAATAGTGCTTCTACCCGAATGCCTTCTGCTAACTGTTGTAAAATGGGGTAAGCATCGTTATTTTGCTCGATCTCTATTAACCATTGATGCAATCCACTAATATAGAGCAACTGCACATCCATTTCTTGCATATGATACCCGAAAGCTAGCTGCTGCCATGTATAGCCCGGTTGTTCAAAGCCTGTTAATCGATATATTAGCAAATCTTTTATATTTTCTTCTATTTTTAAATTTTGTAGACATTGCTCCATTTCTGCATATAAAGCTTGCTGTAGTCTTTGCTGTTGATAATGATTTTTCACTAGGAAATTCCTTACCCAATGTTGGACCGTCTCATTACGTTCAATCGGGATAAATGCTCTTACCCCGTTTTTTTGGTGCGATAAACTTTGAACAACGAGCGATAATCTCGCAAAAAACTGATGCTCATTGCCGCGGTAATGCCAGCTATCAAAGGCAAATGGTAGCGGCTCTTCTGCGAGTTTTTCCCCTTCAGCAGTCATTTGAAAATAACCGCTTTCTTCTATTACAATAGTATTTTTTGCAAATAATATGTCGATTTGTTCATCAAATTTTGAACGCGTTAATTTTGGTAAAAGTCCAAAAAACTGATACAATTTAAATAGACCTACATCTTGAATTGTTTGACCAGAGCGTTTGCCTTTTAATAGATGATAAGCAGCAGAAATTGTTCGCTCATTTTGAAAAGATGTTAATATTTTTAAAAGAATTTGTTGAAATAGCAAATCAAATCCCTCATTTTCGTAGTATTAGGTTGAAATGTGTGAAAAACACATTTAGAATAAATAAGAGCTTTATGGAGCGAACGGACAAAGGAGAGGTAATAATGCCAAAATATACAATCGTAGATAAAGACACTTGCATCGCTTGTGGCGCTTGCGGCGCTGCTGCACCAGACATTTATGATTATGATGATGAAGGAATTGCCTTCGTTATTTTAGATGATAACATGGGTACAACAGAAGTTCCAGAAGATCTACTAGAAGACATGCAAGATGCATTCGAAGGCTGCCCAACTGATTCAATCAAGGTTGCAGAAGAAACATTCGATGGCGATTCTTTAAAATTTGAATAGTATTTCTTAAAAACGACTCTTTCATTGCAAAATGAGAGGGTCGTTTTTTATTGTTTAAAATCTTATTGCACATCACTTTTCTCGATGTTATAGTTATTATTAGTAGTAGGTACTAATAATAACTAACTATTATAGGGGTGTAACAATGGATTTATTACAATTACAGGGGAAAAATGTTGTCGTGATGGGCGTTGCCAATGAGCGTAGCATTGCTTGGGGAATTGCAAAAAAGTTATTTCAAGTTGGAGCAAATGTCATTTTCACATATCGTAAAGAACGTTCTAAAGGGAAAATTGAAAAACTATTAACGGATTATTCGGAGCACACAACAGCCATTATTGAATGTGATGTCAATAGTGACGAAAGCATTCACAAAGCATTTCAATCAATCGGTGAACAATTTCAAGTTATTCACGGAATCGTGCATTCAGTAGCATTTGCACATGCTGAAGATTTACACAATCGTTTTGTAGAAACGTCTCGCGATGGTTATGCGTTTGCACAAGATACAAGTGCGTATTCATTAATTGCCGTTGCAAAAGCAGCAAAACCTTATATGGCAGATGGTGCCTCGATTGTCACAATGTCTTATTTAGGAGCAGAACGCGTGCTAGATGGCTATAACGTCATGGGTGTTGCGAAGGCTGCTTTAGAAGCTTCGATGCGTTATTTAGCAGCGGATATTGGCGCAGATAATATTCGAGTAAATGCGATTTCAGCTGGTGCTATCCGTACATTAGCAGCAAAAGGTGTACCAAGCTTCAATCAAATTTTACGCAAAATTGAAGAAACTGCGCCACTAAAACGCAATACAAATCAAGAAGAAGTCGCAGATATGACGATTGTTATGCTTAGTCACCTCTCACGTGGAGTTACGGGTGAAACGATATATATCGATAGTGGCTATCATATAATGGGCTAATCGTTGGCGATTTCACATCCTATAGTGAAATCGCTTATTTTATATCGTTTTGTAATACATCTGTAGCAAAAAATAATTCTTTACACGCTCCATATAAAAGTGTAATATTACACTAAATAAGTAAATTTACTTTTAAAAAGAGGTGAAAGAATGGAACAAGAAACAAGAATGCTTGATCGAATAATAGCACTGGAAAAGGAAGTTTCGGACTTACGCTCGGAGGTGCAACACTTAAAGCAACATACTTCATTTGAGCCGGCTAAAAAGGCGTTAACTCCTACATACGTTGCAACCATTAAACAAGAACATGAGGAAGTACCTTTACGAACAAATCCTGTGCAATTCGAAGAACCAGTACTAAACACGGAAAAACGTTCGCTAGAGGAAATGTTTACGCGCGCTTTACCGAAAATCTTTATGATTATTTTGGTACTTGGGGTACTTTGGGGCTTAAAACTTGTTAGTGATTATGGCTTTTTATCAGACAGCATCAAAATTATTGCTGGCTTTGTTTTATCGATTGGGCTTGGCCTTTGTGCTTTTATAATGGAAAAAAAGAAAAAGGGATCGCGTGTAGTCGCCCTTTCACTCTATGGCGGAGCATTCATTGTTGGGATATTAGTAACCGCAGCTGGTGCGATTTTATATGATGTACTTGGCCTTTATACAGCACTTATCATCGCGCTCCTATACATCGTTTACGGTGTCGCAATAAGCTATATGAAAGCTAACGAAGCATTAACCGCGCTCGTTGTCTTTACTTCCTTACTACTGCCCTATTTACTAGAATATATGGAATTTAGTACAACGATTATCGGTATCTTTGTCGTACTGCTATTTATAGTAGTGCAAGTCGTAATTTTAAAACATAAACAACGCAAAGCTCTTTATATCGGCATGGCATTTTCAGTTTTAGCGCTTTGTATCGTTTCAGGTTTTCATCTGGAGCAAATCGTATTTTTTGCACTCGCACTTGTTCTAATATATAGCGTATTTTTAGTGAGCTACTTGCGCTTATACCCTAGCGAAAATAAGCTTCATGCTGGTATGCTATTTAGCTTTACGCTCATTGTCTTAACAGCGACAAATCTCATGCTTCTTCATAAAGACGCAGCACCATACGTTGCGCTATTACTAGTTGGCATTTTAAGCTTTGTCACGTACATCGTGTTTAAACGTAAGGATAAACTATTGCTCGATATTGTTGCGACCTTAACAGTGCTGACATTGCTAACTTTCATTGCACAACTGAACATTTCAAGAGATGTTATTTTATTATTATGTGTCATTGTTGCATTTGCAGGTTTAATACTAGC
>JAZUES010000294.1:0-3850 GCA_045640265.1 Solibacillus sp. | reverse complement strand
CAACCACCCTTGCCGGCTATGGTATCTCTAACGCCTATACTAAAACTGAAACCGATAATTTGCTGAATTCCAAGGCAAGTTTAACAAACATTTATACAAAACCCGAAACCAACAATCTGCTTAATCAAAAAATTAGCATTTCCCAAGGCGCGGAAAACAAGGGCAAAGTACTCCAAGTTGGCAATGACGGCAATGTAATTCTCTCTAGCGGTGGCGGTCATAAAATCGTTGAAACAGTCCCTTCCGTTGCACAAGCTGAAGAAAATGTAGTTTATTTCGTTACTAGCGAAAACATGAAAGGTTACATTAAAAACGGTAACCAAATGGTTGTTATTGTTGATACAGAAGAAATTGAGCAAGAGATTGCTAATGTTGCTAATGATGTTGTTGCTTTAAGTGGCAGAGTAGACAATATTGCAAGTGAATTAGGTGCAACAGTTGTAGATAGTGGTCGCTCTAGCGATGGCACTATTTGGTATCGTAAGTGGTCTGATGGTTGGTTGGAACAAGGTGGTAATGTTACACTAGCAAGTAATAAAAGAGATATAACTTTGTCTTATCCTTACAATTATGTAAATGCAGATTCTTATAATGTTCTTGTTAGTGGCAAAACAAGTGCAAATAATGTATTGCTTGTTTGCGTAAATACATTAAATACAAATTCTTGCGGACTATCTTTTAATGGTACATCTAATGGCGGTGTTACTACAGCAGGAGGTAATGGTGCTACATTTAATTGGTATGCGTGCGGAATGGGGGCGAATGACTAATGATTTTAAACAAACCTTATGAAAAACAAGCCTATATGGACTTTATTGCTTACGCTAATAATCATAATTGCAATATCGTTGACAAAGGCAAATACCTTGAAAGTGTTGAAGTAGTTATTCCTCTTGATGAAATCAAAGCAAGCAAAATTGCAGAATTGAAAGCAGAGCTTGCGGCCTATGACTACATTGGTGTTAAAATCGCAATGGGCGTTGCTACAAAAGAAGAATATGCTGAACAAATTGCTTATACCCAAGAATTGAGAGCAAAGATTAATGACCTAGAGGAATAAAAGATGAATAAATTGTTTTTGAAATTTAATGTTGATGGCATGAAAATCGTTAAAGTAAACTTTCCGCCGTTGGCAGAAGGCAGTTACAAATTTATTCATGCAAAATTTAGATTCAGTAAAGAATGGGAAGGCGCAGATAAATTTCTGCTGCTTTCCCGCAACAACCAAACCTACACCACCGAAATTGTCGATGATACTGCTTTAATCGAATACGAAGCTGCACGCACGGCCGGCAAATTCGACATGTGCGTAATCGGCCACGCCGGCGATGTAAATATCACCACTTTGCCGATTACAGTAGAGATTAAAAGCACCGAATTCGCGTATAATCCTGCCGGGGAAGAAACTCGACTTACCACCGATTTCATCATCGCATCTTTGGTTAAAATCAAAGCTGATAGAGACAGCGTTGAACATACTGTTTCCGAGTTACCTAACCTCATCAATGATTATGTTGCAAGCCATAAAGAAGAATTAAAAGGTGCCAACGGCAAAGACGGCTATACCCCGCAAAAGGGCATTGATTATTTTGATGGGGCTGATGGCAAAGATGGCTATACACCTATCAAAAACATCGATTACTTTGATGGCAAGGATGGTAAAGATGGTATCAATGGTATTGATGGTAAAGATGGCAAAGACGGAGTTATCCCTGCCGAAGATTTAGCACAGATTACCGAGAACGCAAATAAAATTGCGTTGCAATCTGCCGAGATTGTTGCGTTGCAGAAAATGGAAACCGACCACGATGAACGCATTGAAGTATTAGAAAAACTTTCCAATGGTGTGTTATGGGATAGTGTTACAGACGATACCGAGGCATACACAAAGGCTATTCCTAAAGGTGCGTTTGGTAAGGCTACTGTTAATAGTATTGGTGGTAAGTGTATTGTTGAAAATCAAATTGTAAATGATTGGAGAGATGTTAGGCAAGTAACACCTGCTAATGGTAATGTAACTTACGATAGTAATGAAGATGTATTAAATTATACTGTTGGTACTCTTGGTACATCAGTTTATGCAAACAATTTGATTTTTGGAATATTTGGACAAACTCAAATAATTGGAACACCAATAACTAACACGGATAAATATTGTATGTGCTTTGATATTTATTATCCTCGTTCCGTGCAAACACAGGTATATATTTTAGGGCGTACTATTGATAGTAGTGTTGCTAATAGTAATTTTCAAATAAGTTTGGTTGAGGGGTGGAACAAAATTGCAGTAATTGTTCCTTTAATTACTACTACTTATTCAATAAGAGGTGTTCAAATTGCATTTAACACCACAAGTGCTAATGGTTTTGTTGTCGGTGATGTAATAAAAATCCGTAATGTTGAATGTTCTAACCTAACAAAATGGTATGGTGCAGGAAACGAAAAATCTGCTACTGAACATAAAGCGATATTTACTAAAGTATTACCCTGCACCGAGCCAACAATTAAATCAATTTGTTGCGATTGTGTTGAGGTAGCAGATACTAAAGGCAATGTCCAACAATTAACAATCCCAACCGAAACATTAACCGAGTTACAAGAAAAAGGTTATGGACAAGGTGTAAATTCTGATGTTTATAATTACCTTTATGTTAATGATGAGGGTAGAAAAATTATCCGTAAGAGAATTGAAAAGGTTGATTTAGGGAGTTTGACTTGGTATAAGGTAAATGTTGGTTCGGACGGACATTATCGTTATTTTTCTCAATCTGATATTTTCGCATTAACATCAGCAGGAACATCTATGTCTAATGTTTTATGTGAGAATTATAATGCGTCTGATTTTTATTCAGTATATTTGGGCAAAACCGATAAATTGATTTCTTTGCATAATTCTTCAAGACAAATAAACATTGTTGATTTTTCAAAAGAAAACTTAAATGCAGGTGAGTTTAAACAGTCAATGCAAGGCATATATGCATACTACGAATTAGCCGAGCCTATCGAATACGATGTTACCGATTTACTAGCCGATTTTGACAATGTATTCCAAGCAGAAAGCAACGGAAGTGTTACCTTTAAAAACACTTTAGGTGACGATTACAAAGTGCCTATTCCTAATTCTGTAAGTTATGTGCGTAATCTGAAAGAGGTGTAATTATGGATATTTTAGCAATGAATGGTATTTATGATGTTCATCAAGAAAAGCCAATGACACAAGTAGAATATCTGCAAAAGCATTACACCGATGTTGTGCAAGCCTATATGGATAACACAGTAAAGGCTAAAGGTTATGACGATGTTTTCACTTGCATTTCTTATGTGAATAGCACAGACGAAACATTCTGTAGTGAGGCAAATAGTGTTCTTGCGTGGCGTGATAAAGTATGGCGTAAATGCTATGAAATTCTTGCAGATGTTGAAAGTGGCAAGCGAGAAATTCCTGCCGATGTTATTGCTGAATTACCGAAATTGGAATGGTGATGTGTCAAAGGTTTTTGCAAACTCTTGACAGTATGTGTGTGTATTGTCAAGGGTTTTGCTAAACTTGTCGGAATTTCCGACAGATTAAAAGGCGAATACCCTACTAGTGTGGTATAATATTGTCGAGGTGATATTATGAAAGAGTTTTTAAAAAATTTGCCTAAACCTTGTCAAGAGTGTGATAGGCTAAAATGCGTACAACCATATATGAACGGAAGTTGTTATTATGAATGTATGTCCCCTAATCTTGACTGTCGAAAAGAATTTCGTCAAGGCAAGTGTTGTTGTCAAGATTAACGCAACAATTACCGAGGTGATATTATGAAAGAGTTTTTAAAAAATTTGCCTAAACCTTGTCAAGAGTGTG
>JAZUES010000293.1:0-9141 GCA_045640265.1 Solibacillus sp. | reverse complement strand
GAATAATGATGGTACTTCCATAGAGCTATGGTCTAAATATCGAATTTTGATCGAAACTGTTCAGGAACGCAAATTACAAAAATGTCCTCATTAATAAAGGATCAAATATAAAGATAAATTGACGTAAAAAATCATTTATTTTTTCGTTTTACTAACAATCTTTTATAGCTATATATAGTTAAAATAACTAAAACAACTACAATAATACTTACGACAATTATTAGAGCCCATATAGAATTTCCATCTTCAGAATCGGTCTTTGTTTTTAATGCATCTACAATTGTTGATACATCTGATGCTTTATTCTTATTCATATCATCTTCAGAATCGGTTCCGTTAGCAGTCTCAGAAGCGACAGCCGCATTTACTGTAAAAGAAAATGAACCTGATAATGGATGTCCATCTTGGCTAATACTATCCCATTCAACCGTATAGGTGTCATTAGGAAGAGGAGAAACTAATGTCCCTGTTAGTACACCATCGTTTAATGTAATCGAATCCATTTCCATTTCTGAACCATCACTTGCAATTACTTTAAAGATACTGCCTTCTTCAATTTTACCTGAATAGTTTAAATCAATCGTTTGTAAATCCTCTGTTACAGTTGCGCCATCTGTAGGATTTGTTGAATCTAAGTACGTATGTGCGTAAGTCGTAGGTGCAAATAATAAAAATGTAGCAACAAGCGAAAATAATAATTGTTTCATCACTCGAATGACGTCCCTTCATAATCAAATTTACCCATTCCCAATTATAGTGATAAATACCGCCTTTACACATTTGGAATTAAAATTCCTGTGAATGGAATGATAATTTTAGTATGGACCAAAAGATGTCGAAATATTGGAACGTATAGCACATTTAGGGGTGTCCTTATCGATTTTAATTCGTAAGAGAATTTCATCTCGTGACTTCCACTATTTATTGTTATGTAAAATCAAAAAATGGTATAGCGCTAGCCTTTTTGGTACTTTCATATCCATCTTGTACTGCGAAATGTTATTCTCCAAAAATATATTCTTCACGTAATAACCCTTTCTAGTTAAGTATTCTTAACTCTTCACGATCGCTAATTTCATCTGCAACTTCAATAAAATAACCTTACGATCAATCAAACATCAATCAAAAAAGGTTTATGAATTATAATAACAACCTCATATCAGAAATAAAAGGTAAATACGAGAATAAAAAGGTATATTTACAGTAAATGTTTTTTACTGTATCTTGAAATTGTAAAAGCGTTTACAAATTGATGTAAGAGCATTTACGTAACAAAGGGGTTTAAGTACTAGCAACGCCAAATGGTGTAAGACCGGCGTGATTATCTGCAAAATATCCTGAAGTGTTAAGAACGAATGAACGTCGAGAAAAAATGATGCATGGTGGAAGCATAATCATAAAATCATAAGTAATAACTACAAAATTAGAAAAGAGGTGCCAATTTGAACGTAAAAGATCAAGTAGTAATTGTAACAGGTGCTGGGCAAGGAATTGGACGAGGTATTGCCGTTGAATTTGCAAAAGCCGAAGCAATCGTGATTATTGCTGAAATGCAAGAAAAGTTAGGGGAAGAGCTAGAGCAAGAGTTACTGACAGAAGGATATCGTGCAAAGTTTATTAAAACAGATGTAACGAGTCCTGAAAATATTGAATCATTAGTGGAGCAAGTTAAAAATGAATACAGCCGTATTGATACGCTTGTAAATAATGCTGGTATTACAATTTTCAAATCAGTATTCGATTGCACATTAGAAGATTGGGATCGCATGCTAAATACAGATTTACGTAGTGTGTTTTTATTATCAAAGGCAGTGGGAAAATTAATGGTAGAACAAAAAGGTGGTTCTATTATTAATATTGCTTCAAACCACGTATTAGCAACATTACCAGATACAGAAATGTATGCAGCAGCTAAAGGTGGCGTTGTAGGCTTTACGAAAAGCTTAGCGCTAAGTATTGGTAAGCATGGCGTTCGTGTAAATGCTCTATCACCAGGATTTATGGACACACATCATTTCCGTACTTGGTTATCACAATATGAAAATCAAGAAGAAGTACTTGACCATATTAATGGCTTACATGCGACGAATCGTATTGGTCAACCACATGAAGTAGGCAGCATGTGTTTATTCCTAGCTTCTTCAGTATCAAGTCAAATTACGGGTACAAACATTGTGCTTGATGGTGGTTTAAGTACGAAACTTTATCATTCTCAGTACGAGTAAGGAGGTATTCGCATGGATGTGATTACATTAGGAGAAACAATGGCTGTTTTTTCTCCGACGCAAACGGGTAAAATGCGGTGTTAGCGCCAACAGGAGGAGTGAACGAGAAGAATATAGCAGAATACATTAACTTTGGTGCACATTGCTGTGGTATTTCAAGTGCAATTCCAACAAAGTTTGACGTCATTGATGATGAAGCGAAACAAATCATTACAGAAAAAGCAAAATTATTAACAACGATTGCAAATAAAGCGCGAGAGGTGAACTAATTGGAAGCAAAATTAACAGTTCCACTTCAACAAATTTTAGGTGAGGGTCCCGTTTGGCATGCTCAAGAAAAGAAAGTTTATTGGCTAGATATTTTAAATGGTCATCTATATCGAGCAGATGAATTCGGTAAACAATTAGAGCAACGTCAATTTCCATTCCATATTGGCTGTATGGCCATTTTAGAAAATGGTCACTTACTATTATGTACAAATAAGGGCTTATTCACCTATGAGTTCGAACAGCATGAGTATAAGCAAATCATCTCAGATTTCCAATTACCAGAAAATTTACGTTGCAATGACGGTAAAGTAAGTGATGATGGTGACTTATGGTTTGGCACAATGCAATATGAGCCAAATCAATATGAAGGCACTTTATATCGTTTAAATACAAAAGGTGAGCTAGCTATAGAAAAGCAAACTGTTACAATCCCAAATGGCCTTGCTTGGTATGAAGGCGGTGTTTACTTTGTTGATAGTGGTGAACGTACCTTATATAAGGTATCAAAAAAGGAAAATGGTTACGATTGGGCAAATGCAGAACCTCTTTATTGTCCAGAAGATGAAAGAATGACGCCGGATGGAATGACGATAGATGCAGAAGGAAATCTATGGATCGCGATATGGGGCGGCAGTAAAGTCATTCATTTCAATCCTGAAACAAAGCAAATTTTCCAAGAAATTTCAGTACCAGCTCCATATGTTACAAGCTGTACGTTTGTTGGCGATAGCTTACAAAAGCTATGGATCACAACAGCAATAAGTGATTTAACAGAGGAGCAACGAGTTAAATATCCACTGGCAGGCAGTATTTTCACAGCAGAGGTAAATGTTAAAGGAAAAGAATGTCGTATTTTAAAAGGAGGATATTATGAAAATCGTTAACTATGAAATGTATCAAGTACCACCACGTTGGTTATTTTTAAAAATTGAGACAGACGAAGGAATTGTCGGCTGGGGTGAGCCAGTCATTGAAGGAAAAGCAGCAACAGTAAAAGCAGCAGTAGATGAAATGATGGGTCAATTAATGGGGAAAAACCCGTTGCACATTGAAGATCATTGGAATATGATGTACCGTGCTTCATTTTATCGAGGTGGCGCTATTTTAATGAGTGCTATTGCGGGTATTGACCAAGCATTGTGGGATATTAAAGGGAAATATCACAATGCAAGTGTTCATGAATTAATGGGGGGTGCGTGCCGCGATAAAATTCGTACGTACAGCTGGATAGGTGGCGACCGTCCACAAGATTTAGTAGCAAATGCTAAATCTGTTATGGATGCTGGATTTACTGCAGTAAAAATGAATGCAACAGAAGAATTACAAATTGTTGATAGCTATAAAAAGGTAGACGAAGTAGTGTCACGTATCGGTACTTTACGTGATGCATTTGGCTATGACCTAGATATCGGTTTAGACTTCCATGGACGTGTACATAAACCAATGGCAAAAGTATTAATCCGTGAGCTAGAGCAATTTAAGCTATTATTTATCGAAGAGCCTGTACTTGCTGAAAATCTAGAAGCTTTAAAAGATATTACGAAAGGTAGTGCAACGCCTATTGCAACGGGTGAGCGCATGTTCTCGCGTTGGGACTTTAAACAAGTATTACAAGACGGCTATGTTGATATTATTCAGCCTGATTTATCACATGCAGGTGGTATTACAGAATGTAAAAAAATCGCCACGATGGCTGAAGCGTACGATGTTGCTTTGGCGCCTCATTGCCCGCTTGGTCCAATCGCATTAGCAAGTTGCTTACAAGTAGACGCAACAAGCTACAATGCCTTTATCCAGGAGCAAAGCTTAGGTATTCACTACAACGGTGAAGGTCAAGACTTATTAGATTACTTAATAGATCCACAAACATTTAAATATGAGGATGGATATGTTGAAATTCCCACAAAGCCAGGATTAGGTGTTGAAATGAATGAAGAATACATTAAACAAATGGCAGAAGTTGGACATGATTGGAAAAATCCAATTTGGCGTCATAAAGATGGTTCAATCGCAGAGTGGTAATGATTTAGCAAAGATTATGGAACACCCACATGCAATCCGGTGAAGATCATTCGTTACTTCCCTTTATACTTATGCTTTTATCTACATGTGAGGAAATAGGAGTTTAAATTTGAAAAACCTCTTTATTTGGTGAAATTTAAAAATAGGAGTAGCTGCCAATAACATATACCTCTTTTAAAATTTGTCTTTATCTATTTATGATGTACAAATTATGATAGGAGTGTATAAATGATTGAAATAAACACAAAGAGATTAACAATAATCCCGTTGAATGTAGAACACTTGAAATTACTAATTAATAATCCTAGGGAATTGGAACTGAAACTATCTTTAAACGAATCCTCTAGTGACCTTAGTTCTGAACTTAAAAAAGCTATGGAAGTAAGACGCTCGAAGGCATTAGTCGATGAACCAAATTATATATGGTACACCAATTGGATAATTGTTTCGAAAGATAAAAACCATAATATAGGTGGAATAATGGTAAAAGGTCTTCCAAATAAAGATGGTGAAGTAGTGATTGGCTATTATACGCTTACTGAATATCAGGGGAATGGCTATATGACCGAAGCTGTAAGTAATTTAAAAAACTGGTTGTTAAGTCAGCCTAATGTTAGGTTCGTTATTGCCGATACAGAAAAGGACAATATTGCTTCTCATAAGGTATTAGAAAAAGCAGGCGCAAACATGTATCAAGAAACAGAAGAATTATACTTTTGGAGATTTTCTTAAAATAAACTAGATAAAATCGGCGTCCCATTTAAATTGAATGGGGCGTTTGATTTTAGTTCCTACATATATTCAGTATGTCTAAAAAAAGGGGAGATCAAAATAAAATCAATTTTAGTTATAGGTAATGTTATATTTAGTGGTTTAGTTGCATTCTTTATTTCTTGGTTTTTTGCAGAGGGGGCAATAGGGGACGCTAATTCTTTGACACCAGAATTCTTTTTAATCTTACTAATATGGGCTATTGGGGTACTACTGATATGGAAAGTGTTTTCCAGTGTAGATTTAGAAAGTACTTCTTATTTTAAAATTATATTTAATAACCTTTTGCTTTGGTTAACTATCCCTATCGGATTTATATTCTCTCATCTATTTATATAATATTAATGTGGGGAGGAAAAGTGGAACAAAAAAACACAGGTATGTTAAATCACTAATACTTAATTCTATAACTGTGTTTTTTTGATAAGACTTATATATGGTGTCTAATTTTTATAGTATTGCACTGCCATACATTGTGCAGTGTAAATCGGCTTTCACCTTGCACTAGACCAAAGCTGTTGATAATACGGATGCATATTCAAGAGTTCTGTATGCGTGCCATGTCCTGAGAGTTCACCATTTTCAAATACTAATATTTGATTTGCGTGCGTGATTGTCGATAATCGATGTGCAATTATAATCGTTGTCCGGTTTTCCTTTAGTGATTGAATGGCTAACTGTACTTCACGTTCTGATTCGTTATCTAAGTTTGATGTTGCTTCATCTAACAATAATATTTGTGGATTGCGCAGTAAGGCACGGGCAATTGCAATACGTTGCTTCTGCCCACCAGATAATTTAATCCCACCTTCACCCACTTCTGTATCAAGGCCGTTCTCTAGATTAATCACAAAATCGTATGCATATGCCGCGATTAAGCTTTGTTTTACTTCTTCTTCAGTCGCATCTTTTTTACCATATAGAACATTTTCACGAATGGTTCCATTCATTAAAGGTGCTTCCTGACTTACATATCCAAAAAGTTGACGCCATTCCTTCAAGCTGTAACTCTCAATATTGTCATTGCCATATTTTATCTCACCAGCTGTTACTTTATAAAAACGTTCTATTAATGAAAATATTGTTGTTTTTCCACCTCCACTGCTACTAACAAAAGCAGTTGTTTCATTAGGCATAAGAGTAAATGACATGCCTTTCAAAATTTCACGCTCATTATATTGAAAATGGACGTTATGAAAATGAATTGGTTGAGGTACAGATAGGATAGATTGGCCACTATTCGATTCCAGCTTTTCCTGAAAGACGCCAAATATACGATCAGTCGCACCTAATGCTTTTTGTAAAGCTGTAAAGAATGTTGCCATTTGCGTAAATGGGACGATAATTTGGACTAAATAGATTATGATTGCCACTAACTCCCCGGATGTAATCGCACCAGAAGCAACTTGTGCTCCACCATAACCAAAAATAACAATTAATATAATCATCATGATCAATGTCATGATAGGAGAAAGAATTGCTAAAACTTTCGCTTCTTTTAATCCATATTGATAGAGCTGTTCAATCCGCATCTTTCCTTGATTAAGCTCCTCTTTTTCTGTTTGGGAAGCTTTTACTAGACGAATGCTTGATAATACTCTACCTAAATGCCCACTAAATGTTGCAAGTTCATCTTGATTTACTTTTGCAATTTTATTCATTTTTTGTGCAAGTGGGATCGTTGCTAAAATCGTAATTGGTACCGCAATTAGCATAAGTAATGTCATTTTCCAATCAATCCATAACAAGACAAGTACTGCACCAACAATAGAAAATATCCCTGATACAAAGCTAACAAGTTGCTCCGTTACTAATTCCTTTACAACACTTGTATCTTGCGTAATGCGACTCATCGTTTCTCCGGATTCATGTGCATCATAATATGGGACATGCAAAAATAAGACATGCTGCCATAACACTGTACGCAAATTTGCAACAACTCGTTCACCAAGTCTTCGCATTAAAAAGTACGTCACACCACCTAATATCGCTTGTAAAATTAGTATGGAAACAACGAGGATAATCGTTAACCAATTAAGACCAGTGGAAGAAAATTCATTAATTAGTTTCATCGTCAAAAGTGGTACCGCGAGTCCTGTAAATGTCTCAATCAAACTCATAAAAAATACGATAATGAGTTGTTTCTTTGGGAACCGACTTCGATTTACTAATGTCCATAATTGCTGTAATTGTGCATTCATCCTAAAAACTCCTCATACATATTTAATCTTTCCATTTGATTTCCAAGCCATTGCTCCTCCTCAGCTGTAAAAAGCGATGTAAAAAGCCAACCATCCATTTGCTCTAGTTGTAGATTTGCCAGTCCAATAGCAATTTCCTTTACAAGATCTTGTGGAATTAATGAAAAATATTGCAACATAAGAGCTTTCAACTCTTCATCACCAAGTGGAACGTTATATGCTTCTTTTAGAGCATGCGTCAGTTCGATATATTTTCGGTTTAATTCGACGATATTCTCCCCTAAATAGTCATACATTTTATCAATTATTGCTTCAGATAAGTAGTTTTTTAAATAATTTTTTTGCTCATCAATCGTGAGCATACTGTGAATCACAACGAGTAAGCTCGTTGGATCAATAACGCCACTTTTTCCATGAATCTGGATAGCTGTTTCAACACTTGCAATCATTTGATCCAGCTGGAAGCGTTTTTTCTCCAGTTGTTTCTTTTGTTCATACAGCGATTGCAAAATTGTTGTATCTTCAAGTAATAATAATTTGATCCTCTCCAAAGGGTAATCTAAATATTTACATACTAAAATTTTTTGAATGGTAATAATATTTGCGTCATCATAAAAACGTTGGCCCTTATCACTAATGTAAGCTGGCTTAAGTAAACCTTTTTCATCGTAATATCTTAATGTCCGAATCGTTATCCCTGTTTTTCTTGCAAATTGCCCGATAGTATACATTTTGCATCCCTCCTTATCATGAGTATAAATCCTCACGTAACGTTAGGTACAACAATTTCCCAAAAATAAGATGTCTAAGATTACCAATCTACGCTTTGTTAGTATTTTTGAAATTACAGGTTTTGTATTTTAGTTATAATTGTACGGAAGGTTATTACGGAAAATTTACAAAAGTCAATTAAATTCTGGTTAGAAGAGAATCTTTCTTAAAATATTAAAAAAGATTGAACCTATTATGAATTGATAATCGTCTAATAGCAGAATTTGGAGTAAGTTGAAAAGGAGGGACGTAGATTGGATAGAGAAGAAAAAGATTTCCTATTAGAAAAAATAATGTTTGATTACGGTAATGAGCTGGTACGATTGGCGTTCTCTTATGTGAAAGATGCAGAGATTGCGAAGGATCTGGTACAAAATACGTTTATCAAATGCTACAAAAGCATAGAATCATTTCGATTTGACGCACAAATAAAAACCTGGCTGTACCGTATAACCATTAACGAATGTAAGGATTATTTAAAAAGTTGGAATTACAAAATGGTAAAGGTAAAAAGTTTTATTAATGAAACAACTAAGTCAATAATCCCATCAACAGAAAAAACAGTAATCGATAAATACAATAATGAAGACATCAAAGATACGATTTTTTCTCTTCCAAAAGTTTATCGGGAAGTGGTTTATCTATACTACTATGATTCATTAACGACAGAGGAAATTGCCAAAGTTTTAGATGTCCCGGTAAATACAGTGAAAACTCGATTAAGAAGAGCTAAACAACGCTTAGAGTCGATGATAAAGGAGGCAGAACTTAATGGATGACAAACGATTAAGAGAGAGATTTTCTAATTCATCAGAGCGAGAACTACAATTTACGAAAGAAGATCGTCATCGTGTATTTGAACAAATTCGCAAAATAGACAA
>JAZUES010000292.1:0-2138 GCA_045640265.1 Solibacillus sp. | reverse complement strand
AAAACAACCTGTTGTTTTTAAAACCCCCTGTTTTGAGGCAAATTCAGCATAAAAATGAAGATTCTAGCGATTTTAACAGCAGTTTCTATTTTTGTTTTACTTTCAAGTCTAAAAAACACTATACGCTATATATAGCGTATATGATTCCGAAATAAATTCAGAATGACGGATGGCTTTAAGGCTTAAGATAAAGTTTCTCAAGGCTTAGGCGATTGTAACGAAAGCCCAATTCGCAGTCTGACCTTTTTTAGTTTTTTGTTTCCTCTACAATCCAACAGTTTTCGCGATTTTTCTACAAAAGTTTGCAGTTTGCGCCTTTTTTAACCATATATGCTGTTTTTTTTCACGTTTTCTATAATCTAACAGTTTTCGCTAAAGCGAAAACTGTTTCTTGTGCACAGACTAAGATATGAATAGAGAAAATTCAAACAGCACAAGCCGCGCATAAATTCAGCGTTAATGTGGTGTACTAATCGAGCAGCGCATGCATTGGTTAGAGATAATAGAATAGTACGCGTCAGGGGGTCCAGCCGCCTTCTGTGCCTACGCCGGCAAGCACTGGGCGGCCTAATGCTGCTGACCATACCCACGGTGAACCGGTAAAGCCGCTTGCACCCTGTGCTGGTGCTGACGTTAAACAATTGGTAGTCGTCTTATCACTGTTGGAGCTATATATTGATGCAGTATTAATTGTATAGCTATCTGTAATACCAACACCTCTCAAATATCCTACAAGCCCAGCTTTAGAAGCACCATTTGTAGTATTAACCCCTGTATTATAGCATTGTGTTATAGATGCACTAGAACCAGACATATTTGCAACAATACCAGCTGCAGCAGTTTTGGCAGAATTATTACCGGAATTATAACAAGCAACTACAGAACCACCAGTCTGATAGCCGACAATACCTCCAGCATAGCAGTTACTTGTTCCTGAATTCGTAATATTTGCTTCGTTTGAACAATATTCAATTTTTCCACCATATAAAGCACCTGCAATACCGCCACACCAAGAAAATGTACTGTTAAATGATACTGCAGCAGTGTTTACACAATATGAAATTTCAGCATTTGCAGAACTAACTTTTTCTGCAAATGCACCAAACATTACTTCTCCTGAAATAGTAGTTTTATTCACCATTCCACTTGCCTTAAGGTTTTTAATTTTTCCTGTTAATGTGCCTGTTACAAGCGCATAACCATTGGATAATGTAACTGTGTGTTTATTACCTTCAATTGTACCGGCAAAGTTTTTTAAGCCACCGCTTGCATATGTTGCGCTTACGTCTGTCATCAGTTTTATTGTTGCACCGCTAAATGTGTTATATGTATAACTGCCGTTTGCATATTCCAGCAGCTGATTAAACTGTTCGCTGGTTACTACAACAAACTCTTTTGTATCTGCCATAATTGCAGCAATTCTTTCCGGCGTAAAACCGTCCCAAACAACCCACAAATCTACAGGGTTTGTAAGCATAAATGTACTATTATCAATACCTGTAGCCGTAATGCCAGCTGCACTAAAAGACAATTTTTTTATATATGGCGTATCGATTGTTGTTCCGTTGTCCGCACTTATACCCCAGCCCACTTTTGCATATCCGGCAGTTGGATGTGCTGGAGTAGAAATTGTACTTAAATCAACAGCGGCATGAGTAGCTTCGTATTCTGCTTGTGTTGTTGTACCATTATAATGATGATATTTCACTTTATATTTCGTAATGCCGCCGTCCTGCGGTGCTGGCACCCAGTAAGCATAAAGGTCTACGTCGTTTCTTGTGCCAGGCGCAATTGAATTGGTAAAAACTCCGCTGGCATTTGTGCCGTCGTAGCTTCCGCTGCTAAAGCCGCTTGCCCATGCGTTGAATACATAGCCGTCTATCGGGTATGTTGCAGAATCTGCCGGCAGGGTTGAACCAAGAGAAGTAAACGAATATTCGGTTGTTGTGCCGTCGGCGTGGTGCAGTTTGGCTTTGTAAATTATGTACATCACCACATTGTTAGTTCCCAAGCCCACTGTAATCGGGTCAGAAGTTGCCGTGCGAAGCACTGTGCCGGAAGCATCGCAAATTTCTGCATACATTTGCAGCTTGTCGCCGATAGTTGTGCCAATGTTCAGTTCTATATTTTGGCTTTTT
>JAZUES010000291.1:0-9559 GCA_045640265.1 Solibacillus sp. | reverse complement strand
ACACCTGAACTAGAAGAAATGGTTTCAGATTATGTGAAGCGTAAGCCCAAAATTATTTTCACTATGGGTAAAGGCGGTGTAGGGAAGACAACAGTTGCATCGTATATTGCACTTCGATTAGCAGAAGAGGGAATGCGTGTCCATTTAACAACGACAGATCCCGCTGCTCATTTAAATTGGACATTTGGTCAAGAAAAGCAAGACGGTGTAACGGTTAGTCGTATTGATCCAAAAGTCGAAATTGCAAACTATGAAGCAGAGGTGCTTTCAAAGGCAAGTGAGACAATGAATGAAGAAGGCCTAGCTTTCGTAAAAGAAGATTTAGCTTCTCCTTGTACAGAGGAAATCGCGGTCTTTCGAGCATTTGCAAACTTAGTTGAAACCTATCAAGATGAAGTGATTATTATTGATACAGCACCAACCGGTCATACGTTACTTTTACTTGATGCAACGCAGAGTTATCATAAGGAAATTTCCCGTTCTGAAGGGGAAGTGCCAGTAGCTGTTGCAAATTTATTACCACGTTTACGTGATAAAGATTATACAAGTGTGGCGATTGTTACATTACCAGAAGCAACACCAGTATATGAAGCTTCACGATTGCAAGAGGATTTAGAACGTGCAGGATTACATGTAGATTGGTGGATTGTCAATCAATCATTTGCTAAACTGCAACTAACAAGTCCCTTACTTCTACAAAAGCAACAAGCTGAAATAAAATGGTTAGAGGAAGTAAGTCACATTAGTAAGGGGCGTTTTGTCATGATTCCTTGGGTAAAGGAAGCACCTATTGGCAAAGACGGATTACAAAGATTAAAAGGAGAGACTGTAAAATGAAAATGAGTCCAGAAGGTAAACAATTTATTGAGCAAGTAATAGAACAAGTTGAAGGAGCAACACTACGCTTTTATGGTGTAGCTGGATGTTGCGGTATGAATTTAGGTGCAGAAATCGCTCAAGCTAAAGAAGAAGATTCGGTGCAAACCATTGAAGGTATTGAAATTGCAGTAGACCCACAAATTGCAGAGCAGTTAACAGACGTAACGATTCATGCAGAGGAAGAAAATGGTCAGCTAGGCTTAGTACTGCTTGGCTATGAACAATCAAGCTGCTAATATGCGTGTGCATCATTCGAGTACATTAACTGCTGTTACTTCTTAAGTTAGGCACACTTGCCATAAATAGTCGTCAAATGTCTACTGAGGAAACAAAGCAGTTTTTACAAGCCAATAGAACACTTAAAAAATATTTTAAATTATATAAAGAGGTTGGGACAAAACCCTTCCCTCTCCCAAAATAAAGCAGTTCAAATTTTACGATAAGTTTAATTTGAACTGCTTTATTTTCTGTTAGTTTATATTGAATTTACATTGATTGGTTATAGTAGGATTTTTAGTAAGTATAAGGAGGAAAACTTGTGAACAAAATATTAAACCCTATAACCGATTGGGTATCAACTAAACGGGGAATGTGGATTACGATCATCATTTGGTTAGTGCTCATGATCGGCTTAAGTGCAGGTCCCCATCTTGGCGACTATAAAGTAACTAACTTCCAGTCGCTACCAGATGATGCACAGTCAATAATCGCCCAACAAAAAGTAGATGAACTATTCCCGAATGATCAAGGAACACCCGGGATACTTGTATTCCATAATGAAAACGGGGACGTCGACGTAGAAGGCGTCAAAGAAATTTTAGATACAATCCGTTCAGAAAACATTGATGGCATCGACCAATTAATTGACATTAATCAATTACCACCGCAAGCGTTACAAGGCTTTATATCTGAAAATGGTTCGACAATGATTGTGCCAATGAATCTTGAAGCAGGTCTTGGTAGTAAAGATTACGCCCACATTAACGACAAAGCGACTAAAATTGGAACAGAAGTAGCTAAAACGCAAGAGAACATGGCGTTTTATATAACAGGTCCAGCTGGTATCGCGGGTGATACAACGAAGTTATTCGAATCAGCTGACGTCAAATTGTTATTAGTAACAATCGTAATTATTTTAGTATTATTAATCGCAATATATCGTTCGCCATTATTAGCATTCATTCCGCTACTAGCGACAATTATCGTGTACCAAGTAGCAAATCAATCGATTGCTTTACTAGGTGCAGCAGGCTTAGAAATTAATAACTCTACAACATCAATTATGAGTATCCTTCTATTTGCAGCAGTTATTGACTATTCATTATTCGTATTCTCACGCTACCGTGAAGAATTAAACCATTACGAAGACAAGTACATGGCGATGAAACATGCAATGCGTGCAACGGGTGAACCAGTATTCTTCGCGGCTGGTACAGTATTAGCAGCGATGTTAGTATTATTCTTCGCGGATTTCCGTGACTATCAAAACTTTGCACCAATATTCGGTTTAGCTGTATTCATTATCATGTTAGCGTCGATTACATTAGTGCCAGCATTATTCACATTATTTGGGCGGAAGGCATTCTGGCCGAAAGTACCGAAATATGGTGAAGCAAAAGAAGTGAAACATGGCATTTGGGGGCCAATTGCGAAATTCGTTGTGAATCGTCCAGGTGTCTCTGGCGGTATCGTTGCACTACTAATGGTCATTACATCTTTAAATGTTTTTAACTTAAATTATGAGTTCGATACGGTAAAATCGTTCCCAGAAGATTTACCATCACGTGTCGGCTATGAAATCGTAGAAAGCAACTTCGACAAAGGTGAATTAGCGCCATCTACTGTTTTAGTTGAAGCAGATGAAGCGTTAACAGAGCAAAACATTGCAGACATTAAAGCAGCAATTGAAGCACAAAACGGTGTAGCAAATGCGCGAATGCAAGGTGTAACAGATAATTCTTTAGCGGTAAAATATAGCGTTGCACTAAACTTGAATCCATATTCGGTAGAAGCACTTGACCTAATGGCTTCATTACGCGGTGATTTAGAAAATATTTTAGCGGATGCTGATGTTTCTGGTGAAGCACATGTAGCAGGTATAACAGCAAAATTAGTAGACGAGCGAGATGTGAACAACAGCGACATCGTGAAAATTGTAATTCTAGAAACAATTTTAATTTTATTATTACTACTATTACTAACACGCTCTTGGAAAATGCCAATTTACATGATGGCTACGATATTAGTATCCTATCTATCAGCACTTGGCTTAGGTATTTTCTTAGTGGATGTATTATTCGGCTATGATGCCATTAGTACACGTGTCCCAGTTTATGCGTTTATCTTCTTAGTGGCTCTTGGTATCGATTACAACATCATATTAGTGTCACGCTTCCTTGAAGAGCGTAAACGTACGACAGTAAAAGAAGCGCTTGAAATTGCGATTCGCAATACAGGCGGAGTTATTTCTTCAGCAGGTGTTATTTTAGCTGCAACATTTGCAGCCCTAACAACAATGCCAATTTCTGATTTATTCGTATTCGGATTTATGGTTGCTATAGGTATTTTAATTGATACGTTCTTAGTTCGTGGTATGCTATTACCAGCTTTAATCTTATTCTTTGAAAAGGATAAAAAATAAGCCCATACAACAGTGTGAGGTGTAATATATGAGAATATTAGTTGTAGATGACGATTTAGATATTTTACAGCTTGTGTCCATTCATTTAAAACGAGAGGGCTATAAAGTTGAGCAAGCAAACAGTGCAGCCGAAGCCTTGTCGTTACTGGAGCATATCGACGTCGACCTTGCAATTGTTGACGTCATGATGCCCAATATGAACGGCTTCGAGTTAACAGAAGTTTTAACAAAGGATTTAGACATACCGGTCATAATACTCACTGCAAAAAGCTTGCTAGCAGATAAGGAAAAAGGATTTTTAGCTGGCTCTGAAGATTACATTGTTAAGCCATTCGAACCAAAAGAGCTACTGTTTCGAGTAGCTGTTGTTTTAAGACGTTATGAACGTTCGATGGATTCACAAATGGAGCTAGGCAACGTTAAAATTGACCGTCAAAACTTTGAAGTAACAATTAATCAGCAGACGCTCGTATTCCCGTTAAAGGAATTCGAGCTACTATGTATGTTAATGGCGCGCGCGGGGAAAGTAACCCAACGCTCGCTTTTGTTTGAACAAACGTGGGGTTCAGATTATATGGGTAACGAATTAACACTTAATACTCATATGAATCGTGTACGCGAACGATTAAAAAAATACGAAGCTAATATCGAAATTCAGACGATTCGTGGCATTGGCTATAAACTTGAGGTTTGCCAATGAACACTTTGTATCGAAAGTTTAGTGGTGCGACATTATTCATATTGTTTGCAAGCATGTGCATTGGTTTTGCGTTGGCAAATTTAATTTATTTTACAATTGCTAAAGATAAAATTGACGCGCAAAACGTAGAAACAGCCAAAGGAATCGCCAACATGCTGTTTTATGATCATTATGATGATGTATTGAAATCGATGGCAGACATAGGCTACCAATTAATGATTGTCGATACAGATGGGAAGCAAACGACGTATGGAAAGCCATTCTCTCAAAGTCAATTGCCAGAATCAGCGTTAGATGTTGTATTTAGTGGCGATGTTTATCACGGAATGGGAAATTTTTCTGGTAGCTTTTTAATGATGGGACATTTTTCAAATGATGCTGAAAATACAGTCGGTGTGCCGTTTACAATGAATGAGGAGCAGTACGGCCTGTTTTTACGTCCTAATCGCCAAAGCATATTTTCGGACATGCATGCGATTTTAATCGGTTTCATTATAGCAGCAGCTGTTGTTAGCTTGGCAGGTGTGTTTTTCATGACACGTAAAATTATTAAGCCGATTACACAACTTACAGAAGCGACGAAAGCAATTGCCAGTGAAAACTACAATTACACACTTGATATTTCACGTAACGATGAAATTGGACAGCTCGCTGATAGTTTCCGGACGATGCAGCAGCAACTTGGCCATAATCACGAGGCGACGCGAGCGTTTATTAGTAACGTGTCACATGATTTCCAATCACCGCTTATGAATATTCAAGGATACGCAGAATTGCTGCAAAATGGTGTATCAGAGGAAGAACGCATTGAATATAGCGGCATTATCGACCGTGAATCAAAGCGTCTATCGAACTTGACGAAGCAACTTCTTATACTTACGTCGCTCGATCAGTCGTCTTATCCATTACAAAAACAATTTGTTCGTCTCGATGAACAATTACGCGATATGATTCGTAAATATCGCTGGCGTATTAGCGACTGTGATATCGACCTATCGTATAAGCTAGAGGAAGTAACAGCAGTTGTAGACCCAGAGCTACTTATGAACGTGTGGGACAATATTTTATCGAATGCATTAAAATATACAACACTTGGTGGTCAAATCCATCTAAGCTGTAAACGAGTTGGAGATTCTGCTGTCATTGTTTGTAGAGATACGGGTGTTGGTTTAAGCTCTGAGCAAGCTGAACAAGTTTTTGAACGTTTTTACCGTGTTGACCAAGCACGTAAAAAGGACGGTACTGGTCTAGGGCTTGCTATTTGTCGGGAAATTATTGAGCTACATGGTGGCCGTATTGAAGTGAAAAGTGAATTAGGTAAGGGCAGTGTGTTTAAAGTAACATTGCCGCTAGGAAAATAAATCGGGCCGCGCAACGTGTTATGTTGCGCGGCCCTTGTTTGTGGTAGCTTGCATTTAATAGCAATGGAAATACTATTATTTCTGGCAAGATTCCAGATGAAAGGACATAACATATTAGTCATATAAAATATGTTATGTCCTTTTATTTAATAGTCTTTTTTAATTGTCTTGATAAACTTAAATCTAGTGTGTTTCATTAATTCTGTAATTAACAACATTTTGTCGTAGTACTAGATGAATTTAAATCCAAGCTACAAACACCTGTTTCAGGTAAATCTAACTCTACCTTACGCGCAGCCACTACATCACCTGTTAAATAAGCAACAATTGAACGAACTTGCTCGTATCCAGTTGCCATTAAAAACGTTGGTGCGCGTCCGTAACTCTTCATACCAGCAATATAGAAGCCAACTTCCGGTTGACGTAACTCTAGCTCGCCATGTGGACGTACGGTACCACAGCTATGCTCGTTTGGATCAATAAGTGGTGCAAGCGCCTCTACGCTTTCAACAGCAGCGTCAATCGATAATCGAACTTCTTTTAAGAAGGAGAAATCCGGACGACTACCTGTATTAGCAATGATTTCATCAACTTCAGGAAGTTGCTGTTCACCATTTGTACCTTCACCTTTAATGATTAGGCCACTTTCTGTTTGTTCAAGTTCTTGAATATAAAAAGGCGTATATACCGTTACTTTTCCTACATCTACTAACGAGTGAATTCGACTTCCTAATTCGCCACGAGCGGCAAGTGCATCTTTTTCTTGACCTCCATATGCATCTTCTACATGTTTTTTACGTAAAACCCATGTGATTTCAACATCTTCAAGTTTCTCTAATTCTAAAATTGTATTTATAGCAGAGTGTCCACCACCTATAACAGCTACACGTTTGCCTGCGTAACGACTTTTTAATTCGTCTATGTTTGGAATACCGTAAAAAATCACATCTGCTAATTCTTTTTCGGTATTTGTCCATACACCATCAGATTGGACTGAATTTGGTTGATTCCAAGTACCGGTAGCATCTATTACCGCACTCGCTAATAGGCGCTTGGTGCAGCCGTTCTGTTCGATATAGATAACAAATGGGGAAGAGGCGCGGTTTTGAGATTTCATTTTATCATGATTTTTTTTACTTATGTTGATCACAGTTGTATTAAATGAAATGTATGGCTTGATTTCAGGAATATTTGCTAATGGTTGTAAATAACGTTCTCGAATTTCTTTTCCTGTTGGAAGCGAATCTTCTTTCGGCATTTCCCATCCATATTTCAATAATAACGTTTTTGCAGCTTTGTCGACATTGTACTGCCAAGGGGAGAATAGGCGTACGTGTTGCCAAGACTTAATATTTTCAGCAACGTTAGCACCTTTTTCTAACACAATAAAAGATTCACCAGCTAACGCTAAATGCGCGGCTGCAGCTAATCCTACTGGTCCAGCACCTATGATTACTACAGGGTACTTTTTATTTAACTGAAATGTTGTTTCTTTACTAGGTTGCTCTATCGGCCCACAGCATGTAGTAACGGGTTCAGGAGAGGTTGAACAACAGCTTGAGGCTTGTGATTTTACATTTAGTTTAATTTGCATGTTTAATCCTCCATAATATAAAATTAGTTGTAAATTACAACTATTAGTTGAAAATAAAAAGCAAGACTACACCAACTTAATATATAGGTGTACAACAAACTTTTGATTTAGCCATCGCTTCGTTTAATAGTTGAATGGAGCGAAGCACGGTTTCTTTCTCGAAATCATTCATATGCGAAAATACTTCTTCTAAATAGGCATTCATCGATTCATCGATAGCAGTTGCGGCAAATTTTCCTTGTGTTGTTAAGGATAAAATAGATACACGTTTATCTTGTGGAGAAGGTGTTTTTTTTACTAATTCCATTTTAATAAGGGTCTGAATTTGTCTACTAAATGTCGTAATATCCATTGTAAGTGTCTCTGCAATTTGTTGCATAGAAGGGTTTTGTTGTTTATCAATTTCATAAAGAATATGACTTTGAATTGTTGAAATCTCTAATGAACCGACAGAGCAACAATTTTTGTTTAATAGGCCAAACCTTCGAGTTAGTATGTGAAAAATTTCGCGTTTATTATTCATCTAGTCACCTCAATATAAGTAAATCAAATTTACTTGCAAAATGCAATCATTTTCATTCGTTCGCAGTAGTATCTTCACTATATACATAAAGTTTAAATCTCTTTAGCAACATTTCCAGTTTTATCAACCATCCTTTTTGCCTAAACAAATGCAAGCGATTATAATAAAACGGAAGTAACGATTTTTGAAGGAGTTTTTCGATGAATACACGCTATAAAATTACACGCCTTGATAAAGAAGGAAATCCTATGTTAAGCCTAGAGGAATGTAAAACCTTCTTTGCGAAGAAAGCGGACTTTACGTACAATGATTCATTTGGCGCAAGTCAGGACGGCGTACATATGAAGATTAAAGTCACTTTTTCATGTGGCAAGTAGAAAATGTTCAAATTCCGTTTCGTTTCTTTGAGAGCGAAATTTATGTAGCAATTTCACATCCTGCTATACTCGATAAAACAATAGAAATTGCACGTCAACTAGAAGCTGTTTATGTAGAAGGGTAATTTTAAAAGGCATTCATTTTAAATCATGAATGCCTTTTCTCACTTTTATGGAGGTTAACCTATGGCGATTAAAGTTCGGTTTGTTACTAGCGAAGATTGGTTAGATGTAAAACGAATATATAAAGCTGGAATAGCAACAAAAATGGCTACATTCGAATCAAAGGCACCAGAATCCTATGAAGAATGGTTTGGTCAATCAAATCCTAAGTGTTCATTTGTTGCATATGAAAGAAATCTAATTTTAGGTTGGTGTAAATTAACGCCTGTTTCCAAAAGAAATGTGTATAAAGGGGTCGGGGAAATAAGCATCTATATAGCACCTAATGCACAGGGGAAGGGAATCGGGGATTTATTGCTTAAGCATTTAATTGTCACTTCTGAAAAAGAAGGTTATTGGACACTGGAATCCAAAATTTTTAAAGAGAATCTCGCAAGCCTCAATCTTCATAAAAAGAACGGCTTTCGTATCGTGGGTGTTCGAGAAAAGATTGCTCAACTCGATGGGGTTTGGAAAGACAATGTGTTATTAGAACGAAGAAAACCTTTATAAAACAAATATGGAACGCATAAGTATGCTGCTATGCGTTCTATATTTGTTTAGATTTCTAACGTTCTAAATAAGTGTCGATTTACTAAGGTTTAAGAGCGGCTAAGTTCGACTTTATGATGATGAAAGGAAATCCGCTATTGGTGATTGTTTAATACTTAATTCCACATGGTAAGGGAACATAGCGCGGATTCTAAAATCTAAAAATATAACTATAAAACAACATTCATGATTACGATTCAATTTCAACTTTTTAAAGCTAATATGATTTCACGCCCGTCAGTTATCTAGTTATCTATATTAAAATACATAAACAGAAAGATCATCGTGTGAAATAGTAGTTATCAAATTTGCTCTTTATATTGCTATATGCTTAAAGTGCTGAAATTTCATTTTAAAGCGTTAATTATGTTTGAGGTAGGCGCTTATATTAGATTATGGCTTAAAACCGGTTATAAATGCTTTTAAAGTCGGTTTATTATGTGCAACTTGTATTGTACGTGGATCATCTTGTCACAAAGATGTATTTTAAGTAGTTGGAACTAACAATAACTAAGATCAATTAAGACGTTGATGTTAAAATACGTTTAAATCCAGCAGTAGTATGTAAATAGAAAACTTCAATACACACAGAGTAGGGACTGAAATAATAGTAGAGCCACCTTTATTGTTTTTCTTAATTAGGGACACGGTCATAATATATATTATAGGAAGCTATGTCTCGTTTCAAAAGTATACTTATAATAGTGAGACAAAACCAATTTTTTTGTCTAAAGTGTTAATTGTATTAAATATATGAATGCCTATAAAAT
>JAZUES010000290.1:0-9738 GCA_045640265.1 Solibacillus sp. | reverse complement strand
CTGAAGAGTACTTATTAAACCTTGAAAAGCAAGCATTCTTAGAGTTAGTAGCAGACCAAAAATCACAAATGCGTATGCAGCACATGCTTGTTAAAGGAAAACCATTACGTAACTAATTACATGAACGTTCATTAAAATATTTCGCTAGCGAGACTCGTGTCTTGCTAGCCCATTACAAGGGGGAAACATCATTATGCGTGAAGCCGTTATCGTTGCAGGGGCGAGAACACCAATCGGACGTGCGAAAAAAGGATCACTTGCCCATACTCGTTCAGATGATTTTGGTGCAGTAGTAGTAAAGGAAACGTTAAAACGTGCGGGTTATAAAGGCCCGATTGATGATTTGATTATGGGATGTGCGATGCCAGAAGCAGAGCAAGGAATGAACGTTGCACGTTTAGTTGGTGCGTTGGCAGGACTTCCTGATACAACACCTGCACTAACTGTAAACCGCTTTTGTTCTTCGGGTTTACAAACAATTGCTTATGCAGCTGAGCGCATTATGCTTGGTCACTCAAAAGCAATTATTGCTGGTGGTACAGAATCGATGAGTATGATTCCAATGACAGGGAACACAGTACGCTTAAACCCGAAAATTGCAGAAGATGCACCACAATACTATATCGGTATGGGTCACACAGCAGAGGAAGTAGCAAAACGTTACAACGTAAGTCGTGAAGATCAAGATGCTTTTGCAGTTCGTTCACATGAATTAGCAGAAAAAGCAATTAAAGAAGGCAAATTCAAAGACGAAATCGTGCCAATCGAAGTAACAGAATACTACGTAGACGCGGAAAATAAATTACAAGAAAAGAAAACAATTTTCGATACAGATGAGGGTGTACGTCCAGGTACTTCTGTTGAGGGCTTAGCGAAATTACGCCCAGCATTCAACGTAAAAGGATCTGTAACAGCTGGGAACGCCTCTCAAACTTCAGACGGTGCAGCAGCGGTATTAGTAATGGACCGTGAAGAAGCTGAAAAGCAAGGAATGACACCACTTGCAAAATTCCTAGGATTCGCAGTGGGCGGGGTACCACCAGAAGTAATGGGAATTGGTCCAATTGTAGCGGTACCAAAAGCGTTAGAAATTGCAGGCTTAACACAAGACCAAATCGACCTTTGGGAAATTAACGAAGCCTTCGCATCACAATCCATTCAAGTTGTACGTGAACTTGGTATAGATATGGATAAAGTGAATGTAAACGGCGGTGCGATTGCATTAGGTCATCCGCTTGGCGCAACAGGTACAATTCTAACAGTGAAATTAATTAACGAATTAAAACGTCGTGGCGGAAAATACGGTGTCGTTACAATGTGTATCGGCGGCGGTATGGGCGCAGCGGGCGTATTCGAAGTTCTGTAATTAATTATTATCCAAATAAGCGGAAAACAACGGTAAAAATTATTTTAAACACAAAGACCATTCTGGGAGGAATTTATTATGGAACAAACAACAAACATCATTAAAGGCGGTAGCTTCTTAATTGAGGATGTAGAAATCGAGCGCGTATTTACACCGGAAGATTTCACTGATGAACAAAAAATGATTGCTCAAACAACACAAGAGTACGTAACAAACGAAGTATTACCAGTAGTTGAAAACTTAGAGCACCACGAATTCGAGCATTCAGTGCGTTTATTAAAAACCGCTGGTGAATTAGGATTACTTGCTGCTGACGTACCAGAAGAATATGAAGGTTTAGGCTTAGACAAAATTTCTTCAGCATTAATCGCTGAAAAAATGTCGCCAGCTGGTGGTTTCTCAATCACTCACGGTGCACACGTTGGGATCGGTTCTTTACCAATCGTATTATTCGGTAACCATGAGCAAAAGTCTCACTACTTACCAAAATTAGCTTCAGGTGAATTAATCGCTGCTTATGCATTAACAGAGCCGGGTTCAGGTTCAGATGCTTTAGGCGCAAAAACTACTGCTAAATTAAACGAAGCAGGTACTCATTACGTATTAAACGGTGAGAAACAATGGATTACAAACGCAGGCTTCGCAGATGTATTCGTAGTGTACGCGAAAATCGATGGCGATAAATTCACTGGCTTCATCGTAGAGCGTTCATTCCCAGGCGTTTCTGTAGGTCCAGAAGAGAAGAAAATGGGTATCAAATCATCTTCAACTCGTACATTAATTTTAGAAGATGCACAAGTACCAGTAGAAAACGTATTAGGTGAGATTGGTCGCGGTCACATTATCGCATTCAACATCTTAAATATCGGTCGTTACAAATTAGGCGTAGGTACTGTAGGGGCTTCAAAGCGTGCATTTGAGCTTGCAGTTGCTTATACAAACCAACGTCAACAATTCAAAACAAAATTATCTGATTTCAACTTAACGAAAGATAAAATCGCAACAATGGCTTCTCATATTTATGCGTCTGAGTCATTAAACTACCGTACTGTAGGTTACTTCGAGGACCGTTTAAGCCAATTGTCTAGTGAAGAGCAAAAAGACGGTAAATCTATCGCAGGTGCTATCGCTGAATATGCAATTGAATGTTCAATCGCAAAAGTATTCGGTTCTGAAACATTAGACTATGTAGCAGACGAAGCGGTACAATTACACGGTGGTTACGGCTTCATGGCTGAGTATGAAGTAGAACGCATTTACCGCGATTCTCGTATTAACCGTATTTTCGAAGGTACAAACGAAATCAATCGTATGATCGTACCTGGTACATTCATGAAAAAAGCAATTAAAGGCGAATTACCACTATTACAAGTGGCACAAGAGTTACAAAACGAGCTATTAATGTTAATGCCTGAAGAAATTGGTGAAGCTGCATTAGAGCAAGAGAAGTACTTAGTGAAAAACGCGAAGAAAATCGCTGTATTAGTAGCAGGCTCAGCTGCACAACGCTTTGGGGCAAAATTAGATGCTGAGCAAGAAGTATTAGTAAGCATCGCGAATATTGCCAACCAATTATACGCAATGGAATCAGCTGTAATCCGTACACAAAAAGCAATCGAGCGTGATGGTGAAGAAAAAGCAGCTCAAAAAATTCTTTACACACAAATTTTCTGCCAAGAAGCATTTGGAGAAATTGAAAAAGAAGCAAAACAAGTATTACTGGCTTCAGTAGAAGGCGACAATGCTCGTATGATTCTATCTGCATTACGCAAATTAACACGTAACAATCCTTATAACTTAATTCCGAAAAAACGTGAAGCATCTGCGAAATTAATCGAAGCAGAAAAATACGTAGTTTAATTTCATTCAGCAGGTTCAAAATCACTGAAAGAAGTTAAATCATTCGGACGATAATTCAAGCCAAGTTATTGATTATATTAAGACACACGGGTGCAGGACGCTGCATCCGTTTTTTGCTTTGTAGTAGCCTATCCGTTACAATAAGAGGAAAGTTACTGACAAAAGGAGCACTTTTATGACAATAAAATTCATTCAATATCCAAAATGTACAACATGTAAAAAAGCACAAAAATGGCTAGATGAAAACGGTGTAAAATATGAAAGTGTTCATATTGTCGAACAAACACCTTCTAAAGAACAATTAAAAGCATATTATGAAGCAAGTAAACTACCATTGAAGAAGTTTTTTAATACATCAGGCATGAAATACCGTGAACTTGGCTTAAAAGACAAACTAGCGAATATGTCTGAAGAAGAGCAATTAGAGTTACTTGCTTCAGATGGCATGTTAATAAAACGTCCTCTTGTAACAGATGGTAAAAAATTAACATTAGGATTTAAGGAGTCTGACTTCGTAGAAAATTGGAAATAGGGCGTCAATCTTATTGAATTTCCGAACGAAATATGGCAAACTGAACATGAATGTACTACATATTACTTGGAGGTTTTCTCATGAGCACACCAAAAGAATTACGTTATACAAAAGAGCACGAGTGGGTAAAAATTGAAGATGGTAAAGCTACAGTAGGTATTACACACTTCGCGCAAGCAGAATTAGGTGACATCGTATTTGTTGAGCTACCAGAAGTAGGCGACGAAATCGCTAAAGATCAACCATTCGGTAGTGTAGAATCTGTAAAAACAGTTTCTGAGCTTTACGCACCAGTTTCAGGTACAATTGTTGCAATCAATGAAGAACTTTCTGACAACCCAGAATACGTAAACGAATCTCCATATGAACAAGCGTGGATGATTACAGTTGAATTAACAAACAAAGCGGAAGTTGAAGAATTAATGGAATCAGATGCTTACGCTGAATTAATCGAAGAATAAGAAAAACATTTGAAGCACTAAAATCCAAGTTCTGGGTTTTAGTGCTTTTTTCTATGAAAAGAGATAGTATAAATTTTAATGAATCTGATTATACAAACGTTAAAAGGGGGCCCACCATGAATAAATGTATCATCGTCGAAGGGCGTTCGGATAAATTGAAAGTCGCACCACTTCTAGCTGAGCCCGTTGTGATTTTATGTACAAATGGCACGATTAGTGAGGACGATTTAATTGATTTATTGTCCGCGTACGAGCATTATGAAATGGTGACGATGTTTGATGCTGATCGAAATGGAGAAAAATTGCGTAAACTTATGAAGCGAACATACTCCGAGGCGCAGCATGTCATTATTCCAGAAGTTTATCGAGAAGTAGCAGAAACACCTGCTGACATCTTATCGAAGCTTTTAAAGGATGCAAAATTTTTAGTACGAGAAGGATGACAGATTGATGGAGCAATGGACGAAAAATCAGTGGCAGCAACTGATGAAAGATAAAGAGAAAACCGCGTTTTTTATTTATACACCAATGTGTGGTACATGTGAGGTATCAAAAAAAATTCTGGGAGTAATTGAGGAGTTAATACCTAATTTACCTTTAGGGATGGCAAATATCAATTATTTAGAAGACCTGGCGTATGAACTAAAGATTGAAAGTGTACCTTGTTTAATCGTTACCGAGAAAGGACAAGTGACAGAAAAAATTTATGCATTTAAATCCGTACCGTTTTTGTATGAAATATTAAAAAAGTAATTGACGTTTAGAATTTAGCGTGTTAAAGTAACAGTCAGAATAAACAAACTAAACTAAATAGCGTTACTCTTATAAAGAGCGGTCGAGGGAAGTGCCCTATGAAGCCCGGCAACCTGCATTTATGCAAAGGTGCCAATTCACACAAAGTTTAACTTTGAGAGATGAGAGAACGGTTAAACATACAGATGTTAAAGCCTTTCTACTTGTCATGGTAGAAAGGCTTTTTGTTTTTACTAGATAGAGTAGAGTAAAAAAATTGAAGCATTTGAAGGTAATAGGTAGTTATTTAGGTAAAGGATAAAGGAGTCCTGGCGATGATTGATATACAAAACGTAACGAAAGTTTACCAAACAAAGAGCGGTCAATTAACTGCTGTGGATCAAGTAAGCTTATCGATTAAAAATGGAGAAATCTTCGGGATTATTGGCTATAGTGGTGCTGGTAAAAGTACGATGATTCGACTTTTGAATGGATTAGAAAAGCCAACATCAGGTCCAGTTATTGTCAATGGTCAAGATATTTCAAATGCAACAAGTAGTCAGCTACGAAATGCACGCCAAAAGATTAGTATGATTTTCCAACATTTCAACTTACTTTGGTCGCGTACAGTAGAGGAAAATATCGCATTTCCATTAGAAATTGCAGGTGTTCCAAAGAGTGAACGTGCGAAACGCGTTTCAGAACTAATTGAATTAGTAGGGTTAACTGGTCGCGAAAAAGCCAATCCATCCCAATTATCAGGTGGTCAAAAGCAACGTGTTGGCATTGCTCGTGCTTTAGCGAACAACCCAGAAGTATTACTTTGTGATGAAGCAACATCCGCCTTAGACCCAGAAACAACGGATTCAATTTTAGAGCTTTTACTCGATATTAATAAGAAAATTGGCTTAACGATTGTCCTCATTACACATGAAATGCATGTTATTCGTAAAATTTGTAATCGTGTAGCCGTGATGGAAGCAGGGAGAGTTGTAGAGCAAGGTGATGTGATTCAAGTGTTCCAACAACCACAAGCACCGATTACGAAAAATTTCGTCTCACAAGCTTCAGGTGCTACACAGGAAACACAAGCTTCTTTACAACAAATTATTGCGAACTACCCATCAGGTAAAATCGTTAAATTAAGCTTCGTTGGTCAAACGACAGAGCAGCCTGTTATCTCACAAATTATCAAACAATTCGATATTGTCGTAAATATTGTACATGGTAAAATCGCAACGACAAACAGTGGTTCGCTTGGCACTTTATATATACATATTGACGGACCCACTGAAGAAGTGAAGGCAGCATTAAACTTCTTAGCGCAACATGAAGTTCAAACGGAGGTGGTTGAACATGTTTAATCAATTATTTCCAAATGTCGATTGGGGCAAAATGTTAGACGCGACATATGAAACACTTTATATGACAGCTATTGCAACGGTTATCACTTTCATATTAGGAATTCTAATCGGAATTGTCTTATTTTTAACAAGTGACAATCAGTTATGGGCAAACAAAGTGGCTCACTTTTTAACTGGATCCATCGTCAACATTTTCCGTTCTATTCCGTTTATCGTATTAATCATTTTATTAATTCCATTTACTAAGTTTTTATTAGGAACAATTCGTGGTGCCAATGCCGCGTTACCCGCACTCATTATCGGTGCTGCACCGTTTTATGCACGCATGGTTCTGATTGCACTACGTGAAATTGATAAAGGGGTTATTGAAGCAGCACGCTCAATGGGTGCGAAAACTTCAACAATCATTTGGAAAGTTCTAATTCCAGAAAGTTTACCAGCGTTGATTTCTGGCATTACCGTAACAGCTGTTGCCTTAGTTGGTTATACAGCAATGGCGGGAATTATCGGTGCCGGTGGTTTAGGGGATTTAGCCTTCTTAGACGGGTTCCAACGTAATCGTCAAGACGTTACATTAATGGCAACCGTTTTAATTTTAGTTGTTGTATTCATCATCCAATATATTGGTGACTTCATTACAACAAAAGTAGACAAGCGATAGTTAGGGGCTTTAAGGCCGTAATTATAAATTGCCTTTGTTTGATTGAAACAAAGTAGACGCAAGTTTGAAATGAGCGAGCGTCTACCGATGGAATTTACTGAATATAAAAAGTTTCGAAAAAACAACGGCGTAAAAAACAAAAAATGACAGGGGTTTTAAACAATGAAAAAATTATTATCAAGCATTATTTTAGGCGCATCTGTATTAGCATTAGCAGCATGTGGCGATGAGGATGATAAATTAGTAGTCGGTGCATCGAATACACCACACGCAGTCATTTTAGAAAAAGTGAAACCAATTTTAGAAGAGCAAGGCATCGATTTAGAAATCGAAACATACACAGATTACGTATTACCGAACCAAGATTTAGAGTCTGGTGATTTAGATGCGAACTACTTCCAACACATTCCGTACTTCGAAAGCCAAAAAGCAGATTTCGATTACGATTTTGCAAATGCTGGTGGTATCCATATCGAGCCAATCGGTATTTACTCTAAAAAATATAAATCATTAGACGAGCTTCCTGATGGCGCAACAATTTTACTTTCAAACTCAGTAGTTGACCATGGTCGTATGCTTTCATTGCTTGAAGCGCAAGGCTTAATTACATTAGCTGATGGCATTGATAAAACAAAAGCAGAAGTAAAAGATATCGTAGAGAATCCGAAAAACTTTGTATTTGATGCCAATACAGCACCAGAATTATTAGTGCAAATGTATGAAAATGAAGAGGGCGACGCAGTTTTAATCAACTCTAACTTCGCAATTGATAACGGTCTTAATCCATTAAAAGATTCTATCGCAATTGAGTCTGGTGATTCACCATATGTAAACATCATTGCAGTACGTTCTGGCGACGAAGATTCAAAAGAAATTAAAGCTTTAGTGAAAGCATTACACTCTAAAGAAATTCAAGACTTTATCGTTAAAGAATGGGGCGGCTCTGTAGTTCCAGTCTCTGGAGAATAATACAAAAATGAAAAGCCTGATGTTGAAGGAATCCCTTCAATATCAGGCTTTTTTTTATTGGAATCGTGTTAAGCGTGAGTAAAACTTCGATACAAAATCGATAAACACTTGTTCAGATGGGGCGAGTTCTCTTGTTGTTGGAGCAATGATGCCGACATTTCTTCGGATGACTGGACTTGCGATTGGCATTTTGACAGTCATGCGCGGTGTAGAATCATAGAGCGAGCTTTCTGGTAAAAGTGTGACCCCAATACCTGCAGCTACTAAACCTTTTAATGCATCCATATCTTCCCCTTCAGAAGTGATATTCGGTAAAAAACCTACAGATTTGCATGCATCGACCGCCACTTTTTGTAAAATATAGCCTTCGGGGAAAAGTACGAAATCGTCATTGCGTAAATCAATTAAATTGATGGTTTCTTTTTTTGCAAGCGGATGTGTCGCAGGAAGTAAGGCGTAAATGCTCTCGCTGAAAAGGACTGTCGTATCAATTGACTCATCTTTTGGAGGTAATGGACCGAGTAATGCTAAATTTAACTCTCGATTTTTTACCGCTTCAATTAAGTACTTGTATGAGCCTTGACGTAATTGAAATGAAATTTCCGGGAATTCCCTTTTAAATGCAGAAATTACTGTTGGTAAAACATAGCTTGCTAAGCTTGTTGGAAAGCCAACTTTAATTGTTCCTTTTGCAGGGTCTAAATGTTCTTCTACTTGTTTGGCGGCAAAATCAATGGCCTTCAATGCGGTAATACTGTGTTCTAAAAAAATTTTCCCAATTGGTGTTAGTTTGACGTTACGTCCGATACGTTCAAAAAGTGGCGTTCCGAGCTCCTCTTCCAAATTGGCGATTTGTCTACTAATCGCAGACTGGGCAACGTGTAGATGCTCTGCTGCCTCCGAAATATGTTCGCGTTCTGCTACCTCAACAAAGTAACGTAATTGACGTAATTCCACTATTTCACCCCATTAATCTAAAAAGTAGATGGTTCCTATCCAAAGTATATATTGTTTATATTATTCTGATAACTTTAAAATGTAAATACGTTATTGAAAGAATGAGGGGGAATTTTTATGGGTTTTCATCAGTTACCTGTAGCACAAGGATTATATGATCCGCAGTTTGAACATGACGCATGTGGTATCGGGATGTATGCAAACATAAAAGGTATCGCATCACATGACATCGTGAAAAATGGGTTAGAAATGTTATGTCGCTTAGAGCACCGTGCGGGACGTGGGGGAGACGGTAAAACAGGCGACGGCGCAGGATTAATGGTGCAAATTCCAGATGCATTCTTTAAATACAATTGTCCAGATTTGCAGTTACCTAAAAAAGGACAATATGGTGTGGGGCAAATCTTTTTGACGGATGACGCAGATCAAGCACAAAAAATTGAACAAAAAGTGAACGAACTAATTGAACAAGAAGGTCAGGAGTGTATCGGCTGGAGAACCGCTCCTACAAATAAAGCGAACTTAAGTGAAATCGCAAAATCAACGGCACCAATTGTACGACAAGTTTTTATTCGTTCAAATGCAGTAGACGAGAAAGCATTCGAACGTAAATTATATGTCATCCGTAAGCAGCTAGAGCATTGGGCAGTACAGCAAGGTTATGAATTATATATCCCAAGTCTTTCAAGTCAGACGATGGTGTTTAAAGGGTTACTAGCTCCTGAAGAAGTAAGCGATTTTTATATTGACCTACAAGATGAAAGTTTCGTATCGGCATTAGCGTTAGTGCATTCCCGTTACTCAACAAACACATTCCCATCTTGGAAACGCGCACA
>JAZUES010000289.1:0-4077 GCA_045640265.1 Solibacillus sp. | reverse complement strand
TCAATGCGCGGCTGGCCCTATGTCAAAATGATTGTTCCGTTTACGATTATCGGTGTGCTCATTATTTGGCTTAACCGCCGAGAATTGAATGCGATGGTTTACGGTGAAGAACGTGCACAGTATTTAGGTGTTAATGTAAAGCGCAGTAAATATATGATTTTAGCAGGTGGCTCGATTTTAACAGGTTCAGCCGTTGCTGCCTCGGGTACGATTGGTTTTGTAGGGCTTGTTGTCCCGCATATGATACGTATTTTAATTGGTGCAGATCATCGGCATTTATTAAGTTTATCGTTATTAAACGGTGCGAGCTTACTCGTTATTTGTGACTTAGTTTCTCGTACGATAATTGCGCCAGTCGAGCTGCCAATTGGTGTCATCACTTCATTCATCGGTGCGCCAGTATTTGCTTATATTTTCTTTAAGCAACGAAGAAAGGGTGGCGCATAATGTTAAAAGTAAACAATTTAACAGGCGGATATGCCAATGTCGAAATCGTTAAAAATGTGTCGTTTCACGTGAAAAAAGGTAAAATTCTCGGGATTCTTGGTCCGAATGGCAGCGGAAAATCAACATTATTAAAAATGATTAGTGGCGTCATTCCACCTACTAGCGGTCAAGTAATAATTGATGAAAAGCCCATTGAAAGCTATGAGGTCAAGCAATTAGCAAAGAAAATGGCAGTATTACCACAGCTTCATGCTAGTACGTTTTCCAATGCGGTATATGATGCAGTTTCACTTGGGCGTTATCCACATCAAAGTGGTTTTTTCTCAACTTGGTCGAAAGAGGACGAAGAAATAGTACAGCAAGCGATGGACAGTACAGGTGTAACGCGCTATCAAAATCAATATTTAGAGTTTTTATCAGGCGGGGAGCAACAACGTGTTTTTATTGCACAAGCGCTCGCGCAAAATGCAGAGTTGTTACTATTAGATGAACCGACCAATCATTTAGATATCGCGCATCAAAAGCAAATTCTCGACATGATTCGCCTACAAGTGGAGCAAAATGAGTTGACGGTCGTTTCAATTTTTCATGATATTAACTTAGCATCGCTTTATTGTGATGAGTTGTTGCTACTTGAAAACGGTGAGGTACGAGCATTCGGCTTACCGCACGAGGTGGTGTTGCAAGAGCAAATTGCTGATGTGTACCAAGCACGTGTTGCAACGTATCCGCACCCAGAATTACCAAAGCCACAAATTACAATGCTTCCGACGAAAGAGATGGAACGTGCGGTATCAAAAGTTTGCGTGGAAGACTTTTATATTACAAAAGACTATATTGAATACCGCGCTAAGGCTCCTTTAAAAGTTGTTTCGTCAGCAGTTCATAATGCAGGCATGGGCTGGTACGAGACATTTTTAAATCGTTCGATTGCACAAGATTATGATATAGAAAGTGTTAAAGAGGAAACGATTGAATTTTTAAAGGCACGAAATTTTTCTCCTACAAATTCAGTTGTCATGCTGACCGCAGTTGAGACGAACTGTGTAGAAATTCAGAAGTTTTCAGCAAATGAATTAGATATCATCATTATGGTGACAGCAGGAATTGGTAATGGCGTTGACGTGACGAAAACGTATTTACGCGAGGAAAAGCCACATATTGGAACGATTAATACATGGGTATTTATCAATGGTAAATTAACTAATGAAGCGTTTATTCAAGCGATGATTACTGCAACAGAAGCAAAAACGAAAGCTTTAGCCGATCAGCAGATAATGGATACCTATACAGGTACGATTGCAACGAGTACAGCCACAGACAGTTTATTAATCGCCGCAACGCAGCAAGGCGAAGATATGCAGTATGCAGGTCCAATTACCGAAGTCGGAAAATTAATTGGGCGCGGTGTTTTTGAAACAACAATTCAAGCAATAAAAAAATATAAAGCAATACGAAAAGCTTTGTGAAATTTTTTTGGAGAGTCAACAAAGGGAGGATGACGAATATGAAGTTATATACAAAGCAAGGGGACACAGGCAAAACGAGTATTATTGGAGGCCGTGTTGATAAAGACCATTTACGAGTGGAAGCATACGGAACGATTGATGAATTAAATTCTTTTATCGGAAAAGCTATTACAGAGTTGGATATTGAAAAATTTAAAGATTTACTTGAGGATTTAACAGCGATTCAACATGAGTTATTTGATGGTGGTGGCGATTTAGCCAATGTGATGAAAGAACGTCATTACAAGTTAGCAGAAGAGCCAATTGCTATTTTAGAAAAACGAATTGATGCTTTATCAGAAGAAGCGCCGCCTCTTCAGCGCTTTATCTTACCAGGAGGTTCACCAGCAGCAGCGACCCTTCATATTGCGCGAACAGTAGCACGTAGAGCAGAGCGTCAAACCGTTTCCTTAATGAAGGAAATCGAAGACGTATCGCCAGTTGTCCAAAAATATTTAAACCGTTTGTCGGATTATTTATTTGCGGCAGCACGTGTTGTGAATTACCGCCTAGACATTCAAGATGTCGAGTACGAACGCAGTGCTAATGTTTTCAAATAATCAAAAAATGCTAGCTTATGACGAAAAAATCGTCTAGCTAGCATTTTTTATTTTTGATTAAATTTTCAGAATTAGTAACGAATTATATTGACTGAATGCTCATTCATATTTAAAATGAACGTATACAATAATATGGAAATATAGTTTGTCTTATTGGGTTTTCATGACAAAGGGGTTTAGAAACTTAGTTTTCTGGGGGGAAAAGGATGAATACATTTTTAATCATTAACTGGATTGCATTTATTTTAGTGTTACTTTATGCGTTAGGTTTGTTCGCATATCTATTAAAAACACGTTATGAATTCATTCAGTTAGGTAGAAAAGAAGAATTCAATCAAAAAATTACTGAGCGACTTGGAGACATTGTCGAAAAAGTATTCGGTCAATCAAAACTATTAAAAGATAAGAAGATGGGACTTGTTCACGTATTTTTCTTCTATGGTTTCTTAATGGTTCAGTTAGGTGCGATTGATTTAATTTGGAAAGGCCTCGCACCAGGATCGCATATTCCACTTGGTGGTTTATATTCAATGTTTACGATGACACAAGAAGTTGTTGTATTAGTAATTTTAATTGCTGTAGCTGTGGCGTTTTATCGCCGTTATATGGAGAAGCTTACGCGCTTAAAACGAGGCTTCAAAAATGGTTTAGTTTATATGTTCTTAGGAGTTTTAATGTTTGCAACATTGTTCGGCAATGGCTTTTATATGATTTGGCAAGAACATGGTTTATCAGGTGCTGAGCCAGTTGCATCATCACTTGCTTGGATATTCCAATGGATGAGCCCTACTGTTGCTGCTATATTGTTCTTTGTTATGTGGTGGGCGCACCTTTTAGCGCTTTTAGCATTCCTTGTTTATATTCCACAAGGCAAGCACTTCCACTTAATCACATCGATTTTAAATGTTTACTTCAACCGTCAAGACCGAATGGGTACATTACGTCCAATCGACTTCACGGCACTTGAAGAAGCTGAAGACGAAGAGTCAATGCCGCCACTTGGTGTTGGGAAAATTCAGGACTTTACACAAAAGCAAATGCTCGATTTATATTCTTGTGTAGAGTGTGGACGTTGTACAAATATGTGTCCAGCAACAGGTACGGGTAAAATGCTGTCACCAATGGATTTAATCGTAAAATTACGTGACCATTTAACATTTACAGGGGCAGTAGAATTAAAGCAAAAGCCCTGGGTACCATTCTCATTCTTTAACAATACACAAGGTAATCAATTAGCGATGGCTGCTGGTGCTGAAGGTGCCGTAATCGAAAATATTTACAGCCCATCTTTAATTGGTGAAGTTATTACAGAAGAAGAAATTTGGGCTTGTACGACTTGTCGTAATTGTGAAGATCAATGCCCAGTTATGAACGAGCATGTTGATAAGATTATTGATTTACGTCGTTATTTAACGATGACAGAAGGTAAAGTAAACCCAGATGCACAACGCGCGATGACAAATATCGAGCGTCAAGGAAATCCATGGGGCTTAAACCGTAAAGAAAAAGAGAACTGGAGAGAGCTAGACGAAACAGTTTATGTTCCAACAGTTAAAGAACTA
>JAZUES010000288.1:0-2801 GCA_045640265.1 Solibacillus sp. | reverse complement strand
GCGTCATTTTGTGTAATTAATTTTAATTGGATTTCATTATCGACTTCATAATAAAACATAAACTATCTCTCCCTATCTATCACTCGTTTTCCCGAAAATTTTTACATATTTTTTATTATCATATAGAGCAAAGTTATATTATGCAATATAAATTGTCGAACTTATAAGAAAGTTGTGTAAGTATTATTTAAAATGACGTCTTAAATTTAATTAAATAGCGAACATTCACAATATTTTTTACTATTATTTTGTTAAACTAATAGTAGAGGTGATGACCATGCAATCCATTGAACGATCATGGGGAAAGCTCATTAAATATCATCGACAACATCAAAAGTTAAAACAAGATGATGTCGCAATTGGCATCTGTACCCCTTCTTATTTAAGTCGCATTGAAAACGGCATCGTTATTGCGGAATATTCATTATACGAGCAATTATTTGCACGACTTGGCATTGATTTAGAGGCAAGCGAGCAAAATGAACAACAGCACTTAGCTATATTAGAAATTATCTATGAAAAGTTAATATCTAACGAACCATTATTAGCTGAAGAGATCGAACAATTAACTGCAACACAAACCACTATGTATTCCTATGAGTTTCAACTAATTCGCCAGTTAATCTATAGTCGCTATTTACTTTCCATTAAAGAAGACGACAATGCCCGTACGATTCTTGAGCAATTAGAGCCGCTGATTTCATGGCGAAAGGATCGAGTAACGGAGCTATATGTAGCCATTACCGCTTTTGCACATTTATCGTTTCATGAATTCGATGAACTTGCACAGCGCGAGCAAAAACAGCAGCTAGCTCAATATTTAACGAACGCCCATTTGTTTGAGCAGTCCAATTATCAATATCACTTAGCCTTTGCCAATCATCGAACTTATAATGTCCAAAAAGCGTTGCACCATATTGAAATCGCAACTTCTCATTTTTCACATCAATACAAACCGCTTTTCCAATTGAAGCTCTACTCGATGAAAGGTGTCATTTATAACGATCTTCACCGTTTTCATGAAGCCATTAAAGAATTTGAAGCTGGATTAGACTTATTAAAGCATGTGGAAGAGATACAAACACCGATGCAATACAGCTCATTACACAATAATATTGCCTATTGTTATGAATGCCAGGCTGATTTTCAAAAGGCGAGCGTGCATTATAAGTTAGCTAATGATTATGAGGAAGACTTACATTCCATCATCAATTGGATGCGTACATGTTATCAGCAAAACGATTTAATGCAATTGTCTCTGTTACTCGAAAAGTATCCGCAATCCCAATTTACGGTACCACATCACCTGTATCAGCGACAGCTACTTAAGTATGCACTGACAGATGACTATTCGATTGCCGAATTACATGCATTAGAAGAACCAGCATTTGAGCATTTTGAAAAGCAACAATACTATGCGTTGACACTATTTTACGCTCCATTATGGGGACAGTTTTACGAACAAGTGCATGCCTATAAACGTGCGAACTACTGTTATAAGCTCGCATTCACCGCAAGTGAAAAAGTCCGCAGGCGGATGAGCAGTTAGGAGCGAATACAATGACATTAAAAAAAGAATACGTCCTATTATTAACAGGTTTAGGTGTTTCCAATTTAGGTAACTGGATCTACCTGATAGCGTTAAATTTATCTGTTTGGCATTTAACTGAGTCCCCTGCAGCCGTTGCAGGAATTTATATCGTAGGACCGATTGCTCGTATTCTATGTAGTTTTTTTGCAGGTTCTATTATCGATCGACATAATAAAAAACGATTATTGATATGGAGTGATATCATTCGTGGTGCTATCATTTGCATCATGCCTTTTATTTCTTCGATTTGGCTTATCTACACACTTATTTTCTTAACAAGTATGGCAGGTAGTTTCTTTCATCCGAGCAGTACATTTATGATTACAAAAATTGTTCAAGAAGAAGACCGATCACGTTTTAATGCAATTAATAGTATTTTAAGTTCAGGATGCTTTATGATTGGTCCAGCACTTAGTGGGGCAATCATCGCCATTAGTAATACTTCTGTTGCAATGTGGGTAAATGCTATGACATTTTTCCTTTGTGCATGGATGATTTCGCTTTTACCAAATGTCGAGGAAATTAATGAAAAAGTACGTTCATTCGTAACGCTATCTATGATAAAAAGTGACTTTAAACATGTATGGCAATTTATTAAAGCAAAGCCCCAATTACGCACATTTATCCTTTTATATTCACTAGCATTGATGATTGCCTATTCACTAGATTCTCAAGAAATGTCCTTTTTGAAAGATTTCCATCAAGTGTCTGATACTGTTTATGGAATAATCGTAGGAATTACAGGGATGGGCGCCATTTTAGGAGGATTTATTGCAGCGGCATTTGTGAAAAAAATCTCACTTATAACGTATATTGGCGCTGGCTTTTCAATGACACTGTTATGTTATTTTATGTTCTACTTTTCACAAAGCTTATTGCTCGCAGTTTGTGCATTTATAGCGCTTGGATTTTTCATGGCATTTTCCAATACAGGCTATGCAACACTTTATCAAAAGTCTATTCCTACTTCAATTATGGGACGCTTCGGTAGCACATTAAGCTTGTTTGAAAGCGTCGTTCAAATTGGATTTACACTATTACTTGGCCTATTTGCTGAATGGTTTACAATTCAACTCGTCACAACTATCTTCGCCCTATTAGGATGCATCCTTGCAATTTTGGTATATGTTCATTTAATGAAAAATCGCTCTATCTTACAAATGGAGGTTACGGAATGATTACCTATGATGTTCAATGCTTTTGCTGTAAA
>JAZUES010000287.1:0-4947 GCA_045640265.1 Solibacillus sp. | reverse complement strand
AGATGGTGCGGACTTTGTTATTCGTACGAAAACGAGCGGTACTTTCCAAGGTGCAACAAGTAATGTGAATTACAATGATTTAGGCACATCTTCTGCAGGTAATGCGGTGCGTGAATTCGCAAAGCGCGGTATTACGTATAATACGACAGGCCGTTCAGTTCAAATGACAAAACAAGCAACGCGTGCAGACGTGGCAACTTTAATTGCGAAGGCATTAGACCTTTCAAGTTCGGCAAAAACGAAATACCAAGACTTAAGTTCAGCCATTTCAGCTAGTCGTGCCCAAGCCTTACAAGAAGCAGGCATTATGAGCGGTGTTACATCAAGTCGTTTTGGTATTAATACTACAGTCACAAAACAAGAAGCAGCCATTATTATTGCAAACATGTACCGTTATTTAAACCAAGATTTATCGCAAGCGTATAATGCGTTGAAAACAAACTATACAGATGTATCAAACTTAACGTTTGAAGCACGCCAAAGTATCGCGATATTAGAGCTGTTTGGTGTAGTGGATGGAAACGGTAAATTCGACCCGAATGAACACCTAACACGCGGTCAATTTGCAGAGCTACTTTATAAATCATTAACAGTAATCGACTTCTTATAAGCGGTAAGGCGCATCCGAATTTCGGGTGCGTCTTTTTTCATCTTCACGGATGCGTTATAATTAACTCTATCCGAAACATGCACAAAGGGAGTTTTAGCGCATGATCTATTTATCCATGATTTTCTTCAAAATCGTTGCACCCATACTTGTACTACTTGTGATTGGCGCAATTTTGCAACACAAAATAAAATTTAATTTAAAAGCTTTATCGCAATTAATTACGTATTGCTTCATGCCCGCTGCGGTATTTATCAATATTTATGAAACGTCAGTCGAAATGAGTGTTATTGGACAAATTACGATGTTCATCGTGCTGTTTATTGGCTCACAAATGTTATTAGGTCAGCTTTTAGCAAAATTCATGAAGCTTGAAAAGAAGGAAGCAGCTGTTTTTAAAAATAGTGTAGTTCTTATAAATTCGGGTAACTATGGAATCCCTGTTGCTCAAATGATTTTTGCGACACAGCCAATTGGTGTTGCCATTCAAGTGATGCTCGTTATTTTTCAAAATATGACGACATATACATATGGACTTTACAACCTCATTTCATCCACGAAGTCAGGATTAGCGATTATTCGAGACTTTTTAAAAATGCCGATTGTCCATGCACTCGTTTTAGGGGCCATTTTAAACTTTTTCGATGTACCGATTCCTGAGACATTTAGTATTCCAATTGAACATATCGCGGATGGATTTGTGGCAGTAGCACTTATTACATTAGGGGCACAATTATCAACGATTGAAATGCGTACGATTTTCAATAAAACCGTGTTCGTCAGTTGCTTTACGCGTTTAATTGTTGGACCAGCGATTGCCTTACTTATTATCTTTGCTTTAGGTTTAGATGGTGTTGTCGCACAATCATTATTTATCGCGAGTGCTTTTCCAACATCACGTAATAGTTCAAGTTTAGCGTTAGAGTACGACATTGAATCGGCAACAGCTGCACAAACAGTACTGTTTTCAACAATTATTAGCTGTTTAACCGTGACCGTTGTGATTTACATTTCAAATATTTTATTTGTATAACAAAAGCCATGAGAAGGTTTACGCCTTTTTATGGCTTTCTTTGTGTTGTTAGATATTTTTTTGCCTTTTTGTTACAGAAAATATAGTAACAAAATATCATTTAATAAGTTTACCTATTATTATTGATTCATTTTTCCTCTTAAAATCATAAATATTCTTCAAAAAGTTGAAAATTGCTATTTTATGCTACATAATTAAATTGATAGTGACGCTATCATTTTACAAAGGGAGCGAATACAAAATGAAAAATATTCAATGGGAAAAAGAAGTTGATGTGATCGTTCTAGGTACAGGGGGAGCTGCTTTATCAGCTGCAGTAGCAGCCGCAGATAATGGCGCATCGGTTTTAGTGCTTGAAAAAACACATCAGATCGGTGGAACAACAGCATATTCAGGCGGGGTTCCTTGGGTTCCGTTAAATCATTATATGAAAGAAGCGGGTTTTGAAGATGATCGTGATGCAGCAGTTAACTTTATTAAACGCTTAGCATTAGGTCGCGCTGAAGATCATATGATTGAGCGCTTTGTTGATAAAGGACATGAAGTATTTAAAGCACTTCATGACAAAACACCATTACGCTTCGAAACGCCAAAAGGCTATCCGGAGTACTATAAAAACTTACCAGAAGCATTACAAAATGGGACGCGTTCATTAGATCCATCACCATTTAATTTAAATGAAATTGGTGAATGGGGTATGCATTTACGTCAAAACCCAATCTTCCCACCATTAACATTAGCAGAGGGCGGGGCAGTTGGTGGAATTGACTTCCAAATGATTGCAGAGCGTATGCAAAACAACATCGTAACGATGGGACGTTCATTAATCGCTTCATTATTTAAAGGTTGCTTAGACCGTGGCGTGGAAACGTTATTACATACAGCGGGTAAAGAGCTAGTCTTAGGTGACGACAAAGAAATTATTGGTGTTATTGCCGAAACTTCAGATGGCGAGATAAAATATTTTAAAGCAAACAAAGGCGTTATTTTAGCTTCAGGTGGCTTTGAATGGAATAAACAATTAACAAAAGCATTCTTAAAAATGGATATTACGCACCCAGTTTCTCCTCCAGGTAATGAAGGGGATGCGCTAATGATGGCGATGAAAGCTGGCGCGGCGTTAGATAATATGAGTGAAGCATGGTGGTACCCAGCAATGGTGGATCCAACATTCGAATATGAAGATCACGTTATGGCGCAATTAGGTGGTGGACGTAATGGCCCGAACTCAATCGTTGTCAACAAGCATGGTCGTCGTTTCACAAACGAAGGGACAACTTACAATGATATGCCACGTGCATTCTTTAACTTCGATGCAGTGGAATTTGAATTCCCGAACGAAGCACCGGTATGGATGGTTTTCGATCAACAGTTAAAGGATAGCCAATTAATCATTACGATGACACCTGGCGATCCAGCACCTGATTGGGTAGACCAAGCACCAACATTAAGTGAATTAGCTGAAAAAATTGGTGTTAACGCGGTCAACTTAGAAGATGAAGTCGCAAAATGGAATAGCTATTGCGAACAAAAGAAAGACCCAGATTTCCGTCGCGGTACAACACAGTTTGAAAACTTAACAGGTGGCGGCGCAAGTCCAGAAGCGAACTTAGGTAAAATTGAAAAAGGTCCATTCTACGCGCTACCAATTTACTTAGGTGCACTAGGCACAAATGGTGGTCCAAAAATCGATGAAAATGGACAGGTCCTAAACTTCGCAGGCGAGCCAATTAAAGGGTTATATGCAGCAGGAAATGCATCTGCAAACCCACTTGGCCCAATTTATCCAAGTGCAGGCGGAACAATCGGACCAGGTATGGTATTCGGTTATTTAGCCGGCGAACATGCAGCAAAATCAAATTAAGAGGTGACAGAACATGCCAGCAGGAACACATTCAGTAACAGTACCTTTAAATATCAACGCTATTTGGGATTTTGTAAAAGATATGAACAACTGGGCACCACTTGTACCGGGTTATATTGATCACGAAATCATTAACGAAAACGAATCGACATGGGCATTTAAAGGTGACTTAGGCTTCATGAAGAAAACCGTTAAATTAAAAGTGGATGTAAAAGAATGGAATGAACCATCAGGGGTTATTTTTGACTTAACAGGTATGTCAGATAACTTTAAAGGTGGGGGTTATTTCAAAGCAGAAGCTGTAAATGATACAGAAACGATTATGATAGGAAATTTAGACATTACGGCTGGCGGTATGATGGGGCCAATGATTAATCAAATTTTAATGAAATTCGTTCCACAAACAGCTCAAGATTTAACAGATGCCATTGTTGCGAAGTTAATTGAAATTAATATAATGGAAATTAATAAATAAGCTAAAGGGAGATACCATGTGTTGTATTTACATGGTGTCTCCCTTATTGTTTTAAATACGATAAAATAAGAAACTTTAATTCATTAAGTTCTTCCTTAGAAGGTATAGGTACAATGGTATCCGGTAATAGACTTATAAATGCGTGTTTTTTAATAGCTGTACCAAAAACATTCATGATGGTTTGTATTGTAAGATGTGTTGCTTCTTGTGAAGTAATCGAGCCATCTAAGCTTCCTTGTTGCAAGGAGTGTGTGATAATACGCCCAATTTTTGTATAAGATTGACGAATTTCATCAAGCAACTGTTCTTCTACAGGATTATAAGCCATGTAATATTCAAAGCTTTCAAGTAACGTAACGGCTTGTCGATTTGCTGAAAAAATATATTGTATATAAGCATCTAATATCGTTTCCATTTTATCGTAACCAGATTTGTTAGCATGAGCGATGGCTTCAAATTGCGGTACTATTTCCTCGATAACTTCTTTGACTACTTCAATAATAAGTAACTCTTTTTTCGGAAAGTAGCGGAATAACGTGGCAACTCCGACATTGGCATTGTCAGCAATCTTTTGCATCGTTGTTCGCTCAAAACCATTATCCGTAAATAACATTCTTGCGGCTTTTAGCATTTGTTGTCGTTTGATTTGTTTCGCTTGCAAAACGGTTCCCTCCAGAATCACTCTAATAGCTTTATCATACATAAAATATAGGTAAAAGTGGAAAATTATTATAAAAACCGCAAGCAAACGAAGTGTTTGCTTGCGGTTTGGATGTAATCAAAGCAGATATTAATAAAGCTCAGACATAATTGTTTTCATTTAATAATTTTTCATATGGGTTTGAAAGGTCCATACCGTCTAAAGAAAGACCCATTGCTTTTGCTACACCTTCACCATAAGCTGGATCTGCTAAGTAGCAGTGTAAAATGTGACGACGTTTGATGAATTCCTCAACAGGCGCCATATC
>JAZUES010000286.1:0-4386 GCA_045640265.1 Solibacillus sp. | reverse complement strand
GTTACCCAACCATTTTCAAAACCTTTATCAATAATCGTACGTTCAATTGATTTAATCGCCACTGCTGGGTCCGTAATAGCTAATGTACAAGACCCTTCACAAGGTGCTGGACATACGCGCCCTGTGAATTCTGGGAAGTTGTTCGTCATATGAAGACGGTCCAGTGCTTCCTTCCACTTCCCTTTGTACACTAAATCATTCCATTCAGGGATGACATTATTAATTGGACATCCTGCAGCTGTCCCTCGAATTTCTATGCCCATATGGCAAAAAGGTGTGCCACAATCCATACAGCGCGCACCTTGTTCTTGCAACTTTTCATCCGGAAGTTTGCTTGTATATTCATTCCAACTCGAAATACGCTCTAGTGGTGCTATTTCCTGTCCTTTTTCACGTTTAAATTCCATAAACCCTGTTGCTTTCCCCATACTAGAACCCTCCTATTATTTCGAACTTACAAGCTTTTTTTGACTTCCAGTTGTTTCAACAAACGCTTGCATCGCTGCATTTTCATCTGTTAACCCATTTAATTTATGATGCTCAATTTTTTCAAGAATCGCTTTGTAGTCTGTCGGTACAACCTTTACAAATTTCGGTACGAACTGCTCCCATTTTGCTAAAATATCAAGCGCATATGAGCTATCCGTTTCCTCTAAGTGCTTAATAATTAATTGGCGTACCATCTCGATTTCATGTGTATCCGATAACTTTTCAAATTGAATCATTTCCACATTGCTTTGCGCTTTAAATTGCACTTCGTCTGTTGGTAAAATATAGCCGATACCACCTGACATTCCTGCTCCAAAGTTTTGACCAACGTCACCTAATACGACAATTTTACCGCCTGTCATGTATTCACATCCATGATCCCCGATTCCTTCTACAACGATGTTCGCTCCTGAGTTACGTACACCGAAACGATGTCCTGCTCGGCCATTAATAAATGCCTGCCCGCTCGTCGCACCATATAGGCAAACATTTCCTGCAATGACGTTTGTCTCTTGTTCCCCTTTAATTGGCGCAATGGCAACTACTTTCCCACCAGATAAGCCTTTACCGAAGTAGTCATTAACATCACCAACAACACGCATTGCCATTCCGCGTGGTATGAATGCACCGAAGCTTTGACCTGCATGCCCTGTAAAAGTGAGTTGAATTGTATTGTCTGGTAAGCCCATCTCACCATATTTACGTGAAATTTCACTACCAACAATGGTTCCCATTACACGGTCCGTATTTTTAATCGGATAGCTAAGTTTAATTGCTTGTTTGTCTGCAATTGCTTGCTCTACTTGCGGTAATAATTCCCGTACATCGAAGCTTTCTGCAATGTGATGATCTTGCTCTTTTTGCTTTGTACGTACACCTTGCATTTGGTGAAGTAAAGCAGATAAATCTAATTGGCTTGCTTTCCAGTGTTGCTTTGATCGCTCTGAAATTTGTAATACATCTGTACGACCGACCATTTCTTCTACTGTACGGAAGCCTAAAATACTCATATATTCACGCATTTCTTCTGCGATAAAACGCATATAATTGACTACATGATCCGCGTTACCCATGAATTTTGCGCGTAGCTCTGGATTTTGTGTTGCCACACCAACTGGACATGTATCTAAATGACACGCACGCATCATCACACAGCCTAATACGATTAATGGAGCTGTTGCAAAGCCGTATTCTTCTGCACCAAGCAGTGCTGCCATCACAACATCTTTCCCTGTCATTAACTTACCGTCTGTTTCTAAAACGACGCGGTCACGAAGTCCATTTAGCATTAATGTTTGGTGGGCTTCAGCTAAGCCTAGCTCCCACGGTAATCCTGTATGTTTTATCGACGTTTTCGGTGATGCACCTGTACCGCCGTCATAACCCGAAATAACGATGACGTCTGCCGCACCTTTTGCCACACCGGTTGCGATTGTACCGACGCCTGCTTTTGCAACAAGCTTTACGGAAATACGTGCGTAGCGATTGGCATTTTTTAAATCATGAATGAGTTCCGCCATATCCTCAATTGAGTAAATATCATGATGTGGTGGTGGCGAAATTAAGCCGACACCCGGTGTGGAACCACGAACTTCAGCTACCCAAGGATAGACCTTATTGCCTGGTAATTGGCCACCTTCACCCGGTTTTGCTCCTTGCGCCATTTTGATTTGCAGTTCATCAGCGTTCACTAAGTAATGCGATTTGACCCCGAAACGTCCTGAGGCAATTTGTTTAATGCTTGAACGGCGGTTATCCCCATTAGAATCAATTGTAAAGCGTGCTGGATCTTCCCCACCTTCTCCAGAGTTCGAGCGTGCACCTAGTTTATTCATCGCGATTGCTAATGTTTCATGTGCTTCTTTGGATAACGATCCAAAAGACATGGCACCTGATTTGAAACGTTTAACAATCGAGTCCACAGATTCAATATCTTCCATCGGTAATCGGCGTTCAGCCTTTTTGAAATCAAATAAATTACGTAAGAAACCGATGCGTTCTTCATTAGCCATTTCGGCATACATTCTATATAACCCGTAATCATTTTTGCGTGTTGCCCATTGTAGCGTATGAATCGTTTTCGGATTAAATGCGTGATGTTCCCCATCTGCACGCCATTGGAAATCAGAGCCTGATTGTAGCTCTGCACTGATTGATTCGATTGCAGCATCGTGACGACGTTTTGCCTCTTCACCAATTGTTGCCAAATCAATGCCATCAATTTTTGATGCTGTCCCTGTAAAATACTCATCAATCACCGTTTTTGAAATACCAACTGCTTCAAATACTTGTGCACCTCGGTAAGACTGTACTGTTGAAATACCCATTTTCGACATGACCTTTACAACACCATCTGCAGCCCCTTTACGGAATTTTTGAACTGCCTTTTCATACGAAACGTTTAAATGGTCTTTTTCAATAGCTTCTGCTAACGTTGCGTAAGCTAAATACGGATGAATGGCATCGACACCAAAGCCAATCAATGCAGCAAAGTGATGCACCTCGCGAACTTCTCCACAATTGACAACGATGCTCGCATTTGTACGTAACCCAATACGTACTAAATATTGATGAATGGCACTCGCCGCAAGTAACACAGGAATCGTTAATTGCTTCGCGTCTTCTTCATAATCCGATAACACTAAAATCGTTCTACCACCAAATATCGCGGCTTCTGCTTCCGTTTTAATACGATTTAATTCGCTTTCTAAATTTCCGCTATATTTAAGCGAGATTTCCGCTATTTGAAATGCTTCTTCTTCATTATTTAATAGTTGTTCATATTCTGCTGTCGTTAATACTGGTGTATCTAGCATAATACGACGTGCATTATTTGCTGTAGGATGTAATAAGTCTCCTTCTGCGCCTAAAAGTGTCATTGTTGAAGTAACAACATGCTCACGAATCGAGTCAATTGGTGGATTCGTTACTTGTGCAAATAACTGTTTAAAATAATTGAACAACGATTGCGGACGATCAGATAATACGGCAAGTGGCGAGTCATTCCCCATGGAACCTAGTGGATCTTTCCCATCCTTTGCTAACGGTACAATATATTTTTGTACGTCTTCATATGTGTAGCCATGAATTTTTTGACGTAGTGTTAAATCATTTACTGGTACGAACTTTTCTTCACTTACTTCAAACTGAATCATATTGTCCTCAAGCCACTTAGCATAGGGCTCAGCTGTTGCCATTTCTGCTTTTAACTCTTCATCAGAAATGATTTTTCCTTGCTCTAAATCAATTAGCAGCATGCGTCCTGGGCTTAAACGGTCTTTATATAAAATATCTTCTTCTGCATAATCAACAACACCTGTTTCAGAAGAGAAAATCACGTGGTCATCTTTCGTTACATATAATCGACCGGGACGTAAACCATTGCGATCTAAAATAGCACCAATTTGTTTCCCATCTGTGAAACAAATCGCTGTCGGTCCATCCCAAGGTTCCATTAAACTTGAATGGTATTGATAAAATGCTTTACGATCTTCTTCAATATGTGGGTTTTCCGTCCATGGCTCTGGAATCATCATCATAGCCGTTTGTGCTGGCGAGCGACCTGCTAATACGAAAAATTCAAACGCATTATCGAGCATCGAAGAATCCGAACCTGTTGGATCAATAATTGGTAATAACTTTTCTAAATCCTCACCAAAAGCATCAGATACAAATTGTTGTTCACGTGCACGCATCCAGTTAATATTGCCGCGCAATGTATTAATTTCTCCATTATGAATGATGTAACGGTTCGGGTGTGCGCGTTTCCAAGATGGGAATGTGTTTGTTGAGTAACGGGAATGCACTAACGCTAATGCCGATACGAAACTTTCATCTTGTAGGTCAATATAAAAATCGCTTACTTCTTCAGGAGCTAGTAACCCTTTAAACACCATC
>JAZUES010000285.1:0-14538 GCA_045640265.1 Solibacillus sp. | reverse complement strand
AAATAAATATTTTGAATAATCATACGTTATGATTGCAAATGTAAACGTTATCATAAATAAATATTTGGGGGAAGCAAAAGTGAAATTACTAAAAAATTTAACAGTTCAAGTCATTGTTGCTATTATTTTAGGTGTTATCGTTGGTGCAATTTGGCCAGAGTTTGGTGCAAGCTTAAAAATTTTAGCTGACTTATTCATTAAATTAATCAAAATGTTAATTGCTCCAATTATCTTCTTAACAGTTGTCATCGGTATTGGTGGCATGGGTGATATGAAAAAGGTTGGTAAAATCGGTGGTAAAGCATTACTTTACTTTGAAATTGTATCAACAATCGCTCTTGCAATTGGAATCATGGTTGCTGTTGTCATTAATGCGGGTGCTGGAATTGATACTTCACATGCAGGTGATACAGATATTTCAAAATACACATCGGCCGCTGAAGCAAATAGTGAAGCTGGTTTAAGTGGCTTCTTCTATGACATTATTCCAGAAAACTTTGTTGGCGCTTTAGCTGATGGTGCTTTGCTTCCAACTTTATTTGCCGCTGTACTATTTGGTATCGCTGCAGCATCGTTAGGAGAAAAGACTCGTCCTGTTATAACATTTTTTGAACAAATTTCTGAAATCTTCTTCAAAATTGTCGGTATTGTTATGAAGTTCTCGCCTATCGGAGCATTCGGTGCAATGGCGTACACAATAGGTAACTTCGGTTTAGGTTCGTTAAAATCACTCGGGCTGTTAATGGCAGCTGTATACATCACAATGTTCTTATTCGTAGTCGTTGTATTAGGATTGATTGCTAAATACTGGGGCTTCAACATTTTCCGCTTTATCGGCTATATTAAAGAAGAAATTTTAGTCGTTATTGGTACTTCTTCTTCTGAATCTGCTTTACCTGGAATGATGCGTAAATTAGAAAACTTAGGCTGTGGTAAACAAGTTGTAGGTCTGGTTGTTCCCACGGGGTATTCATTCAACTTAGACGGTACATCCATTTACTTATCGATGGCGGCACTCTTCATTGCACAAGCATACGGTGTCGATCTATCTTGGATTGAAATCATCACGCTTTTAGGGGTATTAATGATTACATCTAAAGGTGCTGCTGGTGTAACAGGCTCTGGTTTCATCACATTAGCTGCAACACTTGCTGCATTCCCTATGGTACCACTTGAAGGTATCGCGCTATTAATCGGCGTTGACCGCTTCATGTCAGAAGCACGTGCTGTAACGAACTTAATCGGTAACGGTGTAGCTTGTGTTATTGTATCGAAATCTGAAAACGATTTTGATGAGGAAATGGCTGCAAAGGCAATTCCAACAAGATCATAAATTTATGTAGCTCCTTAGCTTATTTAAGGAGCTATTTTTTTATTCAAACTTAGCTTTATCATATGCTATAGTAGAGTAAATTGGAGAAACGAGGTGTATTTGAATGCCAGATTGGTCGTATCATCCTTTAAAAAAAGTCATTTTATCTAAACTAGAAGCTAAAAATAGCCGTCAATTTATACACCATTCCATGCAAACGATTGCCTCTATCCCTGGTGGAAAAAAATTAATAGAATTTTTAGGACACAATAAAACAAGTACAATTTTACATAAGAATATAAACCAAATTTTTTTCAAATCACCAGTTGGACTAAGTAGTTCAATTGACCCTCAATTAGGTGGAACAGTTGCCTTTCAAGAACTCGGCTTCGGATTTTTGGAAATTGGCCCTATTGTTTTTCAAAAGCCGTCTATTATTATTCCACCTGTCTGGCAACAAAATCATATTGCCTTTTCTAATAACGGGGAAAAAGTATCTTTAAAAGCTGCATTACAACTAGTCATCACAAAAAAATTACATGTCCCCATTTTTGCACGATTAGATGAAAGTTTAAGTATATTCGATTTACAACAATGTATTGAACAACTGTCACCATTTGTAGATGGTTTCTTTTTGTATTCACATCATATTGAACAACTGGTTAGCAAAGTTGGGGTTCCGATTTACCAAATCATTCCGACTCAATTCGAGAATAAAGGAATTCAACTTTTCAACTCAATAGATGGAGTCGTTATCGATGGTCCATACACAACTTTGGAAAACCGGGTTATTGAACAAGATAAAGGCTTACTTGCAATAAAGGAAACCGTGCTATCAATTAAAAATAATTCTCCAAATACCCCCATCATTACGAATGGCAGCATCGAATCCCCATCAGATGCCCTTATCTTATTGAACGCGGGTGCAGACTTAATCATGTTAACTGAAGGTTATGTGAAAACCGGGCCTGGATTGCCAAAGCGAATTCACGAGAGGCTTTTATATGATAAAGTCCCCAAAATTTCTACCCCGTATTGGCATTGGTCATTTTTATTTGGTCTCGCCATTTTTATCGGTGGCTTAATTGCGCTCTATTTTGCACTTACAACAGTCATTTTACAATATGATGAAAATTTCATTGGTTTATCACGGGAATATTTAAATTTCATCAATCCACGGATTTTAGCCTTCATGGCACATGATAGAATGTCACTAGCTGGAACTATGATTTCTGCTGGAATTTTATATATGAGCCTTGCTTATTTTGGGTTACGTTTCCAGTTCCATTGGGCGAAGATTGCTTTTCATAGTGCTGCAATTAGTGGCTTTCTAGGGATTTTACTTTTTATTGGTTATGGTTATTTTGATTGGTTACACGGATTATTTTGGCTTATTTTACTACCAATCTATCTATTAAGTTTACGTGAAAGCAAACATCACACAAGTAGTCCTCAATCTTGGCATGATACAAATGAAAAAACATGGATGCGCGGTATATATGGACAGCTTTTATTTGTTATCATGGGATTTTCGTTACTATTGGGAGGCTTCGTAATTTCTATCATCGGAATATCAAAAGTTTTTGTCACAACTGATATAAGCTTTTTGTGTATGGATGCTGAAATGCTTCGCTCTCTAAGTGACACGTTACTTCCAGTCATTGCGCATGACCGCGTTGGGTTTGGAAGTGCATTGATCAGCGTTGGTATTCTTGTGTTATGTCTTTCGCTTTGGGGGTTCCGTGCAGGTGAACGTTGGCTATGGTATACATTTGCTGTCGGAGCACTTCCCGCCCTTTTAGCAGGAATTGGCATCCATTTCGCTATTGGATACACAAGCTTTATCCACCTAGTACCTCTTTACTTTTTATTCCTTCTCTATTTGATAGGCTTAATTTTAACGTATCCATTTTTAATGCAACAACAACAAAAAAGTTGTTCCTTTGAGTAAATCAAAAGAACAACTTTTATTTATTGCATTAAATGAATTTGAACGGCTCTGTGTGAATTTTAGATTGTATAAATTCAACAGGTAGCTTTTTATCCGCGCAAAGCTTTGTCATTTTCTCTGCAACGCCTTTAATCATTACCTTTTCTACATGATGTCCAGGGTCTACAATGCTAAGTCCTTGAACTTCTGCATCTTGTGCCATATGGAAGCCGATATCTCCTGTTACAAATACATCTGCTCCAGCAAATTTAGCGGAACGAATATATTTATTACCGTCACCACCAACTACAGCAACTTTTTGAACCATGCCATTTACAGGACCAACTACACGTAAACAAGGTACCTCTAATTGAACTTTTACAAATTCAGCAAAGGCACGTAATGTCATTGGTTCTTTTAACTTTCCAATTCGACCTAGCCCTTGTTCATTCGTACTAATATCCATTTGGAATAAATCATAGGCGGGTTCCTCATATGAGTGCGCATTTAACATCGCTTTTAATACTTTATTTTTAATGGTTTGCGGGAATACCACTTCAATTTTTTGTTCTTGTTCGACATGAAGATTCCCTACTTCACCAACCGTTGGATTTGCACCTTCTAAACCACGGAAACGCCCTTCACCAGTAATTGAATAACTACAAGAATCATAGTTACCAATTCGCCCAGCTCCTACTTTTGCCAGTGCTTCACGCATTTCTTCTGCTTCATCTACAGGCACGAATACGGCAAGTTTCATCATTTTTTCTTCATATGAATGCTCTAAAATTTGACGATTTTGTAATTGTAATGCATCTGCTAATAAATCGTTTACACCACCTGGAGCTACATCTAAATTCGTATGAGCTGCATAAACTGCAATATCATTTTTCAAGCATTTTTCATAAAGTGCACCTTGTGGGTTATCTGTACGTAAATTTGAAAGCTTCCTGAAAATCGGTGGGTGATGCGCAATTATGAGCTCACAGCCTTGAGAAATTGCTTCATCTACAACTTCATGTGTCACATCAAGCGTAACCAAAACTTTTGTAATGGCTTTGTTTAACGTACCGATGGCTAAACCAATTGGATCATTCGGCATACATTCATATTTTTTCGGTGACCATGATTCAAATAATTGAATAATTTCATTTCCATTTACCATTTTCACGCAATCGCCTCCTGAACAAGTTCAATTAAATGCCCTAGTTCTTGATGCTTTGCTTCATTTTCTGGCGTTGGTTCGGCTGCTGTGATAGCTTGTTGCACACGTTTCCAGTTAGCAACTTCACGTGACCATTTTTCAATGAAAACAGGTGATTTACTCGCCATTAATTTTGGACCAAGTATAATTTCTGCTTCTGTTAATTTCATTGGACCGCGCTGTAATACAAGTACTTCGTATACTTTGCCGTCCTCTTCTAAAATTACTTCATCTTGTAATGCCCAGCCGTGTCCTAGCGCCCATTCGCGGATAGCTTTCGCATGAATATTTGGCTGCAAAATAAGGCGTGTCACGGTTTTTAATGCTTGTGGGTGTTTCTCTAAAATTGATACGATTAACGGTCCACCCATCCCTGCAATCGTAACCGTAGAAACTTTGTCTGACTCTTCAACTGCCGCTAACCCATCTGCCATTCGTACAGTAATTTTTTCTGTTAATCCTTCTGTACGAACATGACGTACCGCTGATTCATAAGGACCTTTTACAACTTCACCAGCTACCGCATGTGAGGCAATTCCCTTATGTATTAAATAACATGGTAAATACGCGTGATCGCTACCAATATCTGCAACAATTGCGCCAGTTGGGACGAAAGATGCTACCATTTCTAGTCGCTTTGAAAGTTTTTGAGCGTTCATATTTTTAAAGTTCCTCTTTTCTATTTCACAAGTTACTTTCATTATATAAAAAAATATACAAAACGTCTCGTATTGAAGGATTTTCAGGTATTAAAAAAGTGTAGAAATAGGATTGCTCCCTTTTCTACACCTAAGTCGATATTATAGACCAGAAATATAATCTGCTACAGCTTGAGCTTCTTCTTCTGATTTAAGTACAGCAGGCATTTTACCGCTTGGTGAACCATTTAAAGCATAATCTTTAATGTGGTCAGCATCTAAACCTACGATTGATGGTCCCATACCGCCTGATAAGTCACCACCGTGACAAGAAGTACAGCTATTTTTGGCGATTTCTTCACCGTTTAATTCAGCTGTTTCGCCTGAATGTTCTTCATCCGCACTATTTTTATCCGATGCACCTTCAAATGACATGAAGAAAATTAGTCCAATACCGAATGCCATGATAAGTACGTAAGGAATAAGTGGATTGTTTTTCATTGCGTTCCCCTCCCTCATAAAATATTCTAATTCTAGCCAGACAGGAGCCTGGTAAACAATACTAATTGTACTGCATTCTGTATAAAACGGAAAGACCTAACACACAAGTTTTGCTAGCTTTGTAACATTTTTGGCAATTTGTTATTATCCTTTCAAGATATGTCTTGCAATAACCATTTTTTGGACTTCGGACGTACCTTCTCCAATCTCTAAAAGCTTTGCATCACGCATATAACGTTCTACTTCATACTCTTTCATATAGCCATAACCACCGTGAATTTGAATCGCCTCATCACACACTTCCATAGCCATTTCAGATGCGTAGTACTTCGCAATCGCTGCTTCTTTACCAAATGGACGTCCTTCATCTTTTAACCACGCTGCTTTATAAACAAAAGTACGGGCTAATTGTATTTTTACCTCCATATCGGCAAGTTTAAACTGTGTAGCTTGAAATTCTGCAAGAGTTTTTCCAAATTGTTTACGTTCTTTTGCATATTGTACAGCTTTATTTAAAGCCCCTTGTGCAATTCCCACTGCCATTGCCGCAATTCCAATACGTCCACCGTCTAATGTTGTTAAAAATTGTTTAAAGCCATTTCCACGTACCCCGAGTAAATTTTCCTCAGGAACTTGTACATTTTCTAAAATTAGCTCTGTTGTATTAGACGCATTTAAACCCATTTTTTCGTACTCAGATTTGATTGTAAAGCCTTGCGCATCTGTTGGTACAATGATTGCACTAATCTCTTTTCGGCCTTCTAGGCGGTCAGTAATCGCGGTTAACGCTAAGTGCTTGGCGTAACTAGCATTCGTAATGAATACTTTGGAGCCATTAATGGTATAGTTTCCGTTTTCAAGCTTGGCTGTTGTTTCTGTCCCGCCTGCATCTGAACCAGCATTTGGCTCAGTTAAACCGAATGCACCAAATGATTCACCCGTACAAATTGGTGTTAAATATTTTTGCTTTTGTTCTTCTGTTCCGAATAAATAAAGAGGAGCTCCGCCCAATGAAATATGAGCAGAATATGTAATCCCCGTTGAGGCACATACTCGGCTCAATTCCTCTGTTACTATGGCAAAGCTAACGGTATCAGCACCTGCTCCACCATACTGTTCTGGAAACGGAAGTCCCATAATGCCCATTTTTGATAATTCTTGAAAGATTTCAACTGGAAACGCCTTCGTTCGATCTCGTTCAACGGCTCCTGGTGCTACAACTTCGTCCGAAAACTCTCGTATCATTTTCTGTAACATACTTTGCTCTGTCGATAAATCAAAATGCATATTCCTCATCCTCTCAGCTAAATGCTTACACTTTCATTCTAATAGATAATTTAGTATTTTTACAGAAAATATATGTATTAAAGAGAAAAATAGTTATTTAAGGATAAGCGGACTACCTGTATTTTTCACTTTCTTCTATTGCTATTTCAAGATTTTCTTTTCAAAAAAGTCACTTTTATCAAAAAAAGTATAACGGTACTCTTTTTATTTTGAAACATATGCTTCAAACAAATAAAAAGATACGCTATACTTTTTTGTCTATTATAATCAAATAAAATAAATCCATGCTGTAATAATGATGATTAGCCCCATGACACCTGAAATTGTAAAATAAACTGTTTTCATGATGATTCCACTTAATAACCAAAATACACAGTTAACAATAAGCAAGGTATAAAGCATCTCATTGTTTCCTTCAAAATACGTGGTACAAATTTTCATTGTAATTCCTAGTGCCGCTAATGCTGTCGCCAATTGTAACATTGTAGCTAATAAATTATTTTTCTTGGCAAAATAAATCGCACCTATTAAACAGCTCCCGGCAAATACAGCTGCAACAGCAATTACTACCCATTCATATTGAATTGTAAATAATAATAAGATGATGATAGCCGCTATAATTGGAAAAAGTGTAGCGAGTCTCCATTTTCTTCGTTTTTCCACACTGCGAACCGCATTTTTTATGTTGCCGCTAGTTTCTTGTTCATTTCCTTCTGAATACAACGTCATTAAGAAATCACAGTAATGTTCTGGTAGTAGTCTATTTTTTTTCCAAAATGCAATCTCGTTCAAAATAATCTGTTTTTTCGGATTGGACATAACATTTCTCCAAATCTACTTAATATGTATTGGTATACCTAATATTGTAAGTAAATTAAACCGTTCACACATCAGTATAAAGTAACAACATTCAATACGTGTCTCGCTACTTTTCAACTATAAAGATTAATCATTCATAATAAAAAAGATGAAGAAATTTTTGGTTTCTTCATCTTTTCTTATATTCTATTCTAAGAAATCTTTTAATCGTTTTGAACGAGATGGATGACGCAATTTGCGTAAGGCTTTTGCCTCGATTTGACGAATACGTTCACGTGTAACGCCGAAGACTTTCCCTACCTCTTCTAACGTACGAGTACGACCATCATCTAAACCGAAACGTAAACGTAATACGTTTTCTTCACGGTCTGTTAATGTATCTAGTACATCTTCAAGTTGTTCTTTTAATAGTTCGTATGCTGCATGATCAGAAGGTGATTGCGCTTCTGAGTCTTCAATGAAGTCTCCTAAGTGTGAATCATCTTCTTCACCAATTGGCGTCTCTAACGATACTGGTTCTTGAGCAATTTTTAAAATTTCACGAACTTTTTCTGGAGTTAAATCCATTTCTTCACCAATTTCTTCTGGAGATGGCTCGCGGCCTAAATCTTGAAGTAACTGACGTTGTACACGGATAAGCTTATTAATTGTTTCAACCATGTGCACTGGGATACGAATTGTACGTGCTTGGTCGGCAATTGCACGTGTAATTGCTTGACGAATCCACCATGTTGCATAAGTTGAAAATTTAAAACCTTTACGGTAATCAAATTTTTCAACTGCCTTAATAAGACCCATATTACCTTCTTGAATAAGATCTAGGAATAACATACCGCGACCTACATAACGTTTTGCAATCGATACTACAAGACGTAAGTTAGCTTCTGCTAATCGTTTACGCGCTTCTTCGTCACCTTGCTCAATACGTTCTGCTAAACGAACTTCTTCTTCTGCAGAAAGTAAATCTACACGACCGATTTCTTTTAAATACATACGTACTGGGTCGTTAATTTTTACACCAGGAGGAACACTTAAATCATTTAAATCAAAAGCTTCTTCACTAGATTCTTGTTTAGATAATGCTTCTTCTTCAAATTCTTCTTTTCCTTCTACTGTTACATCTTGTTTTTCAATTTCATCAGCAAAGTTGAAAATTTCTTCATTTTCTAATTCAAAAAACGCTAGCGTATCTGAAATTTCCTTCATTGACATTTCTCCAACTTGTTTCGCTTTCGCTAAAAGTTGTTTTTTTACTTGTTCTAATGAAACACCGTTTACCACTGTATCTTTTGAATGTTTTGACTTGTCCGCCATAAACCTTCCTCCTTCTAAAAACAGATCGCGTTACATGCCCTTTAATGATCTTGTTAACTGGATAATTTGTTGGGCAATTTCAAGTGCTCGTCTATGTTCGTGCATCTTTTCCGCTTCTTTTTGCTCATGTATTAATTGCTCAATTTGCATTTCTATACGTCTTTTTTCGATTTGCTTCATACAATCAATTATTTCGGCATCACCGTTTTCTGGATCACGATCAATATAAGCCGCTTCCATCACAATTTTTCGCAATTCATTATCATTAAGTTCCTCAACGAATCGGTGAAAATCTGCCACTTCATATTCTTCATAAAAACCAATTAATCGTACAAATACAGCTAAATACTCTTCATGGATAAAAGGTTTATTAATTCCCTCTCTCAACACTTTATTGACAACATTCACATCATGCAACATGTGTGAGAGCAACAAACTTTCTGCACGATCAGTAGCTGTTTTAGGTCGCGTCGTTTGAACAAGTTCAATCGGCTGCCTCAACGCATTTTGATTACGTTTTTGCTCTTTTGCACCGTCTGCAACAATTTTTCTTAACTCTGTACTAATCGCTTCTTGAGAAATATTCGTTTCATTTGCTAACTGACGAATATATAAATCTCTTTCAGTAGGAGATGTGTTGTTTTTTAATGTTTCCAGAACTTCTTGAATGTATTGTAATGTATCATTTTCAAATTGAAAATTTTTACCACGCTTCGCATGCATCATCATGAATGCGATATAAGCGTGCGGTTTTTCGATTATTTGGTTTGTAAAAGCTTCTTGACCATGCGTTCGAATATATTCATCTGGGTCAAGTTTATCCGGTAAAACGGCGACCTCTACTTTTAACTGTTCATCATTGAGCATTTGCGCAGCACGTTTAGCAGCCTCAAAACCAGCATTATCACCATCGTAGCAAATCGTTACTTGCTGAACTAAGCGTTTGAGCTTTGTAATATGCTGAGTTGTTAGAGACGTACCCATCGTCGCAACGGCATTGAAAACACCGGCTCGATTTGCAGATAAAACATCGATGAAGCCTTCCATTAATACCACGTGCCTAGACTTTCTAATGGCCGCGCGTGCTTTATCTAAATTATAGAGCACCTGACTTTTATGGAAAATCGGCGTTTCTGGACTATTTAAATACTTAGCTTCTTCGCCATCTGTATTTAAAATCCTCCCTGAAAACGCAATTATCTTGCCATTCTCATCACGAATCGGAAACATTATGCGTCCCCTGAATCGGTCAAAATGAGAACCATCGCTTTCTTTTCGGATAATTAGCCCACTTTCAGCCATTTCCGATAAATCGTACCCTTTTCGTTCTAAAAGAATCGAAAGCGTGTCCCAATTTGGTAACGCCCATCCTATTTGATGAGTTTCTATTTGTTCACGCGTAAATCCTCTTTCAAGCAAATAATTTAATGCCGGCTCACCATCTTCTGTATTCATTAAAATATGATGATAAAATTCTACAGCAAAAGTATGTGCCTGTCGCATTTGTTCTTCTTTTTTCGAAAAAGGATTCGCCGTATCTGATTGTTCAGATTGTATGTCCAATTCGAGAGGTATACCTGCTCGTTGCCCTAGCTTAACAAGTGCATCTGGAAATGCAATATGTTCGATATCCATAACGAATGTTATCGAATTCCCGCCTGCACCACAGCCAAAGCAATGGAAAATCTGTTTATCTTGGGACACGGAAAAAGAGGGTGTTTGCTCACCATGAAATGGACATAATCCAAAATAGTTGCGCCCTCTTTTCGTTAACTGCATATAATCGCTAATAACATCGACTATATCAGACTGCGAACGAATCTGCTCTATCACATGTTCAGGTATTTTCCCAGCCATATTATCACCATCTACACTATTCGAGAAAAATTTCAATAATCCTCTATTTTCCGACAAAAAATTAGAGTACTACTTAACGTTTTCTATAAATAATATTTTTACCACAATTTTATTATTATAAAACAAAAAGCCTACAGTTGCTATATATTTTTTAAAATTTCCACATAAAATAGCATTATTCGTACTTAACTAGCATTTTAAAATCGACTTTCCTAGGAAAATAGCCCAAAAAACAGACTATTTTCAGCAAAAAAACCTCCTCTAATGTAATAGAAGTGGTTTTTTTAAGCTATTTCGGTTCATTTTCTAACATATATAAAATTTGTTGAGCCGTTTCTTCAACAGCTCGATTTGTAACATCAATATATCGACAACCTATTTTATCGACAATGTTATAAAAATAGTCAATCTCTTGCTCAATTCTTTTGGACTGTGCGTAAAATGCATCTTCCGTTAACCCTAGTGTAATAAGTCGTTGTTTTCGGATATTATTTAACTTTTCAGGAGTAATAACTAAACCAAAGCATTTTCTCGGATCAATTTGCAATAATTCATCTGGCATATCAACTTCTGGTACAAGAGGAACATTTGCCACTTTATATCTTTTGTGTGCCAAATATTGAGATAATGGCGTTTTCGATGTTCTTGAAACGCCTATTAATACAATATCCGCCAATAAAATACCCCGAGGATCTTGTCCATCGTCGTATTTAACTGCAAATTCAATCGCTTCAATTTTTTTAAAGTAATCGTCATCTAAGCGATGTACAATTCCTGGTTTTTGTAACGGTCTTTCATCCGTTGAATGCTCAATTAAATCCAGCATTGCACCAAGTAAATCAACTACTGGAACATCTTTTTCATTTGCCAATTGTTTTATCGCTTTTCGCATTTCATTTTCCACTAGTGTAAATACGATTGTCGCTTCATTCGAAACCGCAATTTGAACAATTTTTTCTAACAGTTCCACACTGTTAATATGCGTAAATTTTCGAATGTGTACTTTTTCTAAATTTGGGCGAAATTGACTTACGACAGCTTTCACTGCACTTTCTCCGGTTTCGCCAACGGAATCCGAAACAACAAATATCGTTATACTTTTCAAAACAATCACCTATAAATCATGCGTTTCAGCTAGCGAAATGAATGCACGTGTAATACTCGTCTTTGTTAATCGGCCAATAATTAATAATCCTTGTTCTGTTTCATTTACAACTGGCATCGAATCGATTTCACGTTCGATTAACTTTTTCGCTGCTTCAACTAATGAATCTGAATTTTTGCAGTACGCAATATTTGGCATTCTTGTCATAATAATGTGAACTGGCATTTTATTTAAATCTTGTGTACCGATACTCGAACGAAGAAGATCTTTTCTAGATAAAACTCCTTGTAATAATTCATCTTTATCCACAACAAAAAGTGTTCCGACATCTTCAGAAAACATATGGATGATAGCATCATAAATCGTCATGTCGTCTGGAACAACAACTGGTATCGATTGGAAATCTTTCACTTTTAAGTTCAGCATGGATTCTGTAATCGCCATTGCCGATTTTTTTCCTGCATAAAAATAACCAACACGTGGTCGTGCATCTAAAAAGCCCGCCATTGTTAAAATTGCCAAATCCGGTCTCAATGTAGCGCGTGTTAAGCCTAAGCGCTCGGCAATATGTTCGCCCGTAATAGGACCATTTTCTTTTACAATTTGCAAGATTGCATCTTGACGTTTATTGAGTTCGATTGGACTCACCCGCTTCAAATAATGTTATACTTTTTCCTTAATTATTATATACTATTTTCTTCTTTATTGCGAAGAAAACAACCGCATGCTACAATATTAGCGAAGAACTGTATTGTTCTTCAATTTAACTTCATATCCAAGCAATGATGGGAAATATAAGTATCGAAAACATCTAGCGAGTAGGGACAGTGAAAGCCTACAACTATTCGAGAAACGGCACCCTGAGCTTATTTTTCTAAAGAGGTTTTTATATTTATTATAAAAACAAGCGGGGTGGAACCGCGGGTATATCGACATTGATGCACTCGTCCCCGGGCATATTACGTGCCCGGAGACGGGTGCTTTTTTATCTTCATTCAGGCGAGTATTTAAAACACCCGCTAAAAAAATGAAGATAAGTCTCCGGCGGATGTTACAGATTTTTTAAGGGAATTTAAAGAGGAAGTCAGCCTAAAAGCGTCATATTCTGTGACAACGGCTAACTGATCCACGTCCTGTGGCCCTAAACTTCAAAAAATCTAGACGCAATTATGCCGAGACACAATTGATTATTTTATTGAGGAGGGTTTTTCATGGCAGAAAAATCAATGGAAACTATCGTATCATTAGCAAAACATCGCGGGTTCGTATTCCCCGGTTCTGAAATTTACGGTGGATTAGCAAACACTTGGGATTACGGTCCACTAGGTGTCGAACTTAAAAACAACGTAAAAAAAGCTTGGTGGCAAAAGTTCGTTCAAGAATCCGAATACAATGTAGGTCTTGACGCAGCCATCTTAATGAACCCAAAAACTTGGGTTGCATCAGGTCATGTTGGGAACTTCAATGACCCAATGATTGACTGTAAAGCATGTAAAGCGCGTCACCGTGCAGATAAATTAATCGAAGACGCTTCTTTAACAAAAACAGGTAAAGAAATTATTGTTGACGGTATGACTTTCGACCAAATGAAAGAAAAAATGGAAGAGCTAGAAGTCGCTTGTCCAGATTGCGGTAAAATCGATTTCACTGATATCCGTCAATTCAACTTAATGTTCAAAACATTCCAAGGTGTAACAGAAAGTTCTACAAACGAAATTTACTTACGTCCTGAAACAGCACAAGGTATTTTCGTAAACTTTAAAAACGTTCAACGTTCTATGCGTAAACGTACACCATTTGGTATCGCACAAGTAGGTAAATCATTCCGTAACGAAATTACACCAGGTAACTTCACATTCCGTACACGTGAATTCGAACAAATGGAATTAGAATTCTTCTGTAAACCAGGTGAAGACCTAGAATGGCACTCTTACTGGAAAAACTTCTGTAAAGATTGGTTATTAAATCTTGGCATGAAGCAAGATTCTATGCGCTTACGTGACCACGAAGATGACGAGTTATCTCACTACTCAAACGCAACAACAGATATCGAATTCCGCTTCCCATTCGGTTGGGGCGAACTATGGGGTATCGCGGACCGTACAGACTTCGACTTAAAACAACATATGGAACATTCAGGTGAAGATTTCACTTATATTGATCCAGTATCAAACGAACGTTATGTACCATACTGCATCGAACCATCTTTAGGTGCTGACCGTGTAACATTAGCATTCTTATGTGATGCTTATGAAGAAGAGCAATTAGATGGCGACGATACACGTACAGTATTACGTTTCCACCCTGCTTTAGCACCATTTAAAGCAGCCGTACTTCCTTTATCTAAAAAATTATCTGAAGAAGCTAGCGATGTATGGGCTGACTTACGTAAGGCCTTCCCAGTAGACTACGATGAGTCTCAATCAATCGGTAAACGTTACCGTCGTCAAGACGAAATTGGTACGCCATTCTGTATCACGTATGACTTTGATTCTAAAGAAGATGGTCAAGTAACAGTACGTCACCGTGATTCAATGGAACAAACTCGTATGCCTATTGCTGATGTAAAAG
>JAZUES010000284.1:0-5012 GCA_045640265.1 Solibacillus sp. | reverse complement strand
TGGTAGGTATCAGATTTTTTCAGCTTCACTCAATAATGTTCATCACGGAATTTACAACTCAATAGATGAATGTCACGAGAAGTTTGATAGCTTAATAGAAGCAGGAATTATAGATACTTGGGCGGTAAAGTGGCATATAGGTATGCCAAGTATACTATGACGAAATACCTAGTAACTACATCATTTACCCACATACAAGACGGAATGAAGCTTGAGGTAAGAAAGGGTGATGTAGCATACTGTATAAGAGCAAAAGGTTATGACTACACGATAGTATATAACGGACACATATTAACAATCAGCATAGACTTCATAAGACAGTTTATGCGACCAATTAAGTGAAGATTACGGGGTGGTACAAACCACAAACCAAACAAACCAATTAAATTTTAAGAAAGGATAAGACTTTTCCTATTAAATATACCCTGCCACCCCGTATTTTTTATAAAGGAGATACATTATGGACTTAAGCACAGCAGTAACCACCATCAGACGGGAGCAGACTTGTCGTAAGCGTAAGAATTGCGACAATAACATACCTTGTTACAGTTGCAGATACAATGTACTGCGTGAAGATTTAGACACAGCAATCAATACAGTAACTACTTATGTAGAAAGCGTATTAGACGATAGAAAGTGAGGTAATAAGACTTTTGGGAGCAATAGTAGACAGCGGAGAGCGCAGAGAGTTCTCCACGGGAGCAGTAAGGGATATACAAGAGGGTAAAGGCAGGTGCGACCTCTTACCACTAGACACACTAGAGTACATCTTACCAATGACAGACTATATCCCGCTTATGCACATTGAGCAGTATAAGCAAACCAATGAAATCACGCACATAGCAGACGCAGTATACGCTTTCGCAGTAATGCTCAATGTACCAATACCAACTCTGCTATTAGAGGTTTCCGTACATTTCGAAGATGGGTGCAAAAAGTACGGAGAAAACAATTGGAAAAAGGGTATACCACTAGATTGCTACATCGACAGCGCAACTAGACACTACCTAAAGTACCTGCGTAAAGATACAGATGAAAGGCACGATAGGGCGTTTGTATGGAACTTACTATGCCTTATTTGGACGCATAAGAACCTATGAACCACGAAGAATACTACCAAAAATTCCTCGACAAAATCGCACCCATACGCACAGAACACTACGCCAAACTATCCAAAGCTAGGCGTAACAAGCAGGTACTTATAGACACTTATAACGAGGAAATTAAGCGTATTTTTTACGAAAATTACCCACAAAATCAGCCATAAATTCGGCTAGAAAGGAGAAAAAACACCTATGCACGACTTAATAAAACAAGCAAAAGGCACACTTACAGTAGTAGAATTTGCTAAAAAAGCAGGTGTTTCTAGTAAAACTTTAGTGCGTTTTGGCAACTGTAAGCTACATAAAGACACCCTAGAGCGTATCGCAGACGCAGTAGAAGACCCTGCTTTAGCGTTTCAAATTAGGAATTTTAACCTAAATTCATACATCAAACAGTCCGATTTGGTTAACATAATATCTCTAATTAGGCACGAAAGTGAGGAAAAAATCCTTACACTTCCTTACACTTTTATGGAAAAAGAGGAATGTTATCAGCAGGGGGTCAATGACGCACTCGAACGCTTGTACGGACTGATTTGTGTACACAACTGACACAATTTACAAAAACACACCCCTCAAGACCGCATAAACACTGAACCTTACACTTTTTATGTCGCAAAAATGCACTCTGTAGTACAAATTTTCCGAAAGTGTAAGGGAAGTGTAAGGAAGTGTAAGGTACTCTAGGGTGCATAAATACTGATAGTTTACTGTCCCTTACACTTCCTTACGCTTTTTTGCCTAATTCTTTGTAACTTAAGAAAAAAATTATATATATAGTAGTATATACATATACATTACGTTTATATATAGAAGTTTGAAAAAAAGTGTAAGAAGTGTAAGGTGACAGTTCAAACCCGCATAAACACTAGCGTAGAGTACATTACACTTTTTCAAAAAAGCGTAAGGAATTGGGGGAAATATGTACTACAGACCGCATAAATAGGGCAAAAAAAGTGTAAGGATTTTTTAGAAAGGAGTTAGTTTACATAATTATGGGTAGACCAAAAGGTGTAAAAGAAACAAAACCAAGAAATGTTTCAGACGAAGTTAGAAAAAATAGAAGTGAGAATGCAAGAAGTTTAACAGCACCAACTCTTAAAGAGGGTACTAATGCAAAGTTCATTGGACTATCACTTGCAATAGCAACTATGCCACCAATAGACCTTAACGATGATATGCAGGTACAGCAGAGGATAATTGATTACTTTAAGCTGTATGAGAACGTAGATGTAAAACCTACTGTTAATGGACTTGCTATGGCACTTGGTATGGATAGGGTAAGATTGTGGGAAATTAAGGTTGGGAAGAAACCTGCTATTGCAGGTGTAAACTTAAGCCCAACTTCCACGAACGCTGTTAAAAGAGCGTACCAAATTTTAGAGGAACTTTGGGAGAATTATATGCAGAACGGAGCAATCAATCCCGTTAGTGGAATTTTCCTCGGTAAGAACAACTTTGGCTACAAAGACCAACAGGAAACTGTTGTCACAACTGACAAGCTTGTGGAGCAGAAAGACAGAGCAACTTTGGAGCAGAAGTACAACGATACGATTGTAGAAGAATAAGAAATACCCCTAGAGAAATCTAGGGGTATTTTTGTATATAGTGTTTTAACGCACGAGAATAGCCTTTAAAGGCGTTTTAACTTTTAGGCTTATATTTTATCGACTAAAACACTAGAAAGGCTTCTAGGGGCAATTCTGTGCGTTTAAAGGGTATGTGTGAGTGTGTTACATCTCTATGAGTTGAGTATCGACTAATTCATATCGTTCATCACCCTTTGAAACTGTCACAGTATAACCCATAGCCCTCATAATCTTCAAATATGCGTTAATATCGAACTTATCAGACTTAAATCTGACGCTCATTGTGCCTTTGGTTATGCCTAATATGTTGGCAATATCTGTCTGCTTTGTTCCCGTATTCTTCATAGCTGTTTTTAAAAGCGTTCTAAACCCGATTTTTTCTGTGTTTTTCATTACTTATCCTCCTTAAGACTTTTCTTTACAATAACACAAAGTTTGATATATGTCAAACTTTCAACTTTCGACTACAATAGTTCGACTTTCAGAGCCAATAGCACCCGACTTTCACGCCAAAATACACATAGGTACAGACGGGTGCAGGAACGCTCCGCCCGTTGTTAGTTGGTACTTTTGGTAGTGGCGGTAAAACTCAAAATTTTGGCTTATATAGAAGTAAAATTTTCATTTTAAAAATTTTTATACGCTCAAATGCTGATAAATACTGCATTTGTGGGTTTTTAAATAGTATAAAAGTTTGAAAAATTCAAATTTTTTGTTGACAAATTCAAATAGCGTGTTACAATATAATCAAAGTTTGAAACAATCAAACAATCAAACAATCAATCGGAGGTAGACAGAATGAAAGCAATGGAACTAGAGGCATTTGTAAACGATGTAGAGGGTTGGGGTGAAGTATCACTAGTTGAATTTAACTTAATTATTGAAAGAGCAAACAATACTATGCGTGAGGTACGTGAGGATAAAATCGTTGTTTGCTATTATGACGACGATGAACCCATTGCAATTGCAACAATTTACACAAAATAACGGAGGAAAAAAACAAATGAGGTTAGAGCAATTATTATTTCACATTGTAGATACTTCTACAGTAATTATCACAAATTTTGGTGATGAGATTGCAAGGTATGACGGGAAAAACCATATCCCGTCACGCTTTAACAACAAGTTAGTTGACAACATTAGAGTGAAAGATAACACAATTATAATTGAGATTATGGAGGGTTAAAGCTATGACAAAGAGAGAACACAACGAATACTGCAAGCACATTGTAGATGAGTTAGAGAAGTACGCAAGCGGGGAGTATTTCCTGCACGATGGTGAATTATACCCGCTAGATAGTGACGATGAATTTTGGAGTGGTGATGAGTGCTACTATTGTTTGGAAGATGATGGATACTACTATTACCACATAGGTGGTGAACAGATTGAGGAAACAGAAGTTGAGCCCGCTTCTCTTTGGGATTATATCTGCAACGCTGAATTTTATAATACCGATTATGTACTAGATAGTAACAAAGAGTTGCAGGCGGTGCGCTTAATGATTACTTGCGGTGCTCCAAACGTGTATATAAACACTTGGGATAAACGTGTTGAATTGTTTTGGTGGAGTGAAAGTGGTGAAGCCTATTTACCCGCTGAAATATGCGAATGGATAACTGATGTTATTCGTGAACTTGAGTGCTTTTAACGGGGGTGCAGATATGTTATATTATAGAGTAAAGCCGATGTATGATAATAAAAGGTTATGCTTGTGTAAGTGTGGCAGGTATATTCACAATGGTGATATACTCATCGGTGGTGAGTTATACACACTAAAAGAATGGGATAGGCTCAAGAAGTCGCACGTTTTTGGTTGCAATCCTGCCGATTGTGTGGAGTTAGTCAACATATCAAAGAATAATATATACTTTTTCTTTGGTGCTAGATTTGAAAGTAGGTGATACAATGCAACCAACAACATTGGGGGTGGTTCTTCCCCTTATCATTATATTTCTTGTTTTATTCTTTTGGATAGACGTAGGGATTGACGTGTTCGGGATATTAAATGATATATTTAACCGCAGGAAATAACGCTTTAGAACGGGCAAAACGCCCGTTCTTTTTATTTGGTGATATTCTCCACCCCGTAATGCCTACAATGGCTTTACGGGGTATTTTTGTGTGTTCTACGCCTTGCACAAAAAAATTAAGGGTAGTATATGTACGAAAGTCCAATTTTAAATTATGATTAACTGCCCACTTTTATTTTATGTAAACCAATGCCTCGTTCCGCTTTAGTTTGCTAAAGTGCTAGTTTATCGGTGAATTTATAGGGCAATTCATATCGTACACTTGTTCGGGGTGGGGGATATAGCACCG
>JAZUES010000283.1:0-1601 GCA_045640265.1 Solibacillus sp. | reverse complement strand
AAAATGTTATAGCCATAGAGGTTAGAGCAAAATCAATAGAATTCACCAAACCTGTTGAAGGAATGAAATGCTGGGACATTGTTGGAAAAAATGTTAAGGTTGCAGTCACCCAGGTTTGAAAATTTTGCGTACACCTACGTCATTTTTTTATGATGTACCTTATTGCTTCATTCGCAAGAGTCATACCAAACACGGCTGGTATCGTGGGTAGAGATCCTAAAATGTTTTTTCCATGAGTGTTTATATTAGGCGATCTAACAGAAACAGGTTCTTCAGAGTATACACAAGTGATGCAGTCTGTGTTGATATCTTTTAAGCGTGATCTTACAGACGATGCAAGCGGACAAACTTTAGTCTTGTTCAATGTTGCAACTTTAATAGACTGTGTGCTAAAGTGTAGTGCAGCACCCATAGATGAAAATGTTTTAATTTTCATATTTGCAGCGGTCCTGAGAAGTGATACTTTGTGTTCTATTGTGTCTATTGCATCTATCAAAATGTCAGGACGTGGATCCAAAATTCCCGGTGCCGTTTCACTGGATATCAAACAAACCACCGCTTTCGCATCGATAGATGGATTAATTGATCTGGCACGTTCTAATGCCACATTGGCCTTGAATTTTCCAATAGTATCCGTTGTGCATAAAATTTGTCTGTTTAAATTACTTGGATCAAATAAGTCGATGTCTACTACTTTTATGTGACCAACACCCGCTCTCACAAGACCTTCCAGAGCAAATCCTCCAACTGCTCCTACGCCACATATTACAGCATAAGTATCCCTGAGCGCATTTACGCCCTCTTGACCGATGAGTAACATTGTTCTTGATTCGATACCCAACATTACTCTATATATCCAGCGAAAAATTAATAATGTTTTACTTTTGTATTGAGGGAGGGTATATCGCAATTGTATCGTGTGGACTATTAGCGAAGATGTTTCATGTTATCGTGTTTCCTTAGTGAATTCTTACACATACAATGTACATTCATCATTAAAGATTGAGCATGTACGTATGGGTTACAAGTGTGTTATCAACCCCACGAAAACACAAATTTATAAATACAATTGTAACGGCGTGGGTCGCGTTGTGGTCGTTCAGTCCATCAAAGTTAATATATGAAATATGAAAAAGGAGTATTTTGACATTTAAATTACATGTCAGTCCAGGCAATGTTACGGATACAAAATGGAGATTTATTTTTATTCTCTCTGTGAAACGCCACACACTCGCAACATTTTCCGTGTCTGGGGCATTTTTCATTGGGACAATTGCAATTTTTTGTAATTAAACTGTACTCACACATATGTTTATGACAGTACAATACAAATAAAAGAACTTATGCTATTGAATTTTTGTATCGATAATATTTTTAAAAATGTTATGAATTCGGCAAATCTTAAACAAATAAATTCCTTAATTGTATATTTTTAAGCCAAACAAAATGACATGTCTGGTGCCCAGTTGAAAATATACCGTATAAATTTTTTTGGTAGCAGTAGTTAGATTTTGGATTTACAAAATCCTCGATTTGAGGATGTGGGGCATCTTTTCATAAAATCAAATTCATCGAGTATATACATCTAATTTGTTGTTTAG
>JAZUES010000282.1:0-31260 GCA_045640265.1 Solibacillus sp. | reverse complement strand
TATTACACTCGGCCTTACAGAAACAGGTCTTGGAATTATTCCAGGTGCTGGTGGAACTCAACGTTTGCCGCGCTTAATTGGTGAAGCAAAGGCATTAGAACTCATTTTAACTGCCAAACGAATGACCGCTGCAGAAGCACTACAGTATGGTATTCTGACAAAAGTTGCGCCAATAGAAACATTACATGAAACAACCGCTGAATTTGCAGCTGCTATTTTACAAAATGCACCGATTGCCCTTCAACAAGCAAAATTCGCTGTCAAGCAAGGGATGAAGACCGATATTCAAACAGGTCTTCAAATCGAACGAAAAGCATATGAGTTAACAATTCCTACAGAAGATCGCATTGAGGCGTTGAATGCATTTGCAGAGAAACGTCGTCCGCAGTTTAAAGGAAAATAATTCATTCTATTTAAAAAAGGGCATTGCTAAATTAAATTAGCGATGCCCCTTTATTTTTACTTTTTCTTCTTTGATTTAATTAAACCAATAATCGCAGGTAATACAGAAATTAATATGATTAAAATTAATACTGTCGAGAAATTATCTTTAACAATCGGGATATTTCCGAAGAAGTAGCCTAATAATGTACAAGCCATTACCCATAAAAATGCACCAATCACATTGTAAAGAAGGAAATAGCTATAATGCATTTTACTAGCACCCGCTACGAACGGGATAAACGTACGAATAAAGGGCATAAAACGCGCAATCACTATCGTTTTACCGCCATGTTTATTAAAGAAACGCTGTGCCATTTCTAAACGCTCTCGATTAATAAAACGACCTATAAAACTATTTTCTGGAATTGACGTTCCCATTTTATGACCAATATGATAATTGGCTGTATCCCCTATAACGGCTGCCGCGAAGAATATAAGTAGTAGTAATGGTAAATTAAAGGCACCTAGAGCTGCTAATGTACCACTAGCAAATAATAATGAATCTCCTGGTAAAAACGGCATAATCACAATACCTGTTTCGACGAACACGATGCTAAATAAAATTCCATATGACCAATGCCCAAACTGCTGAATTATATCAACGAGATGTTCATCAATATGCAAAATAAAATCAATCAAACCAGTAATTATTGACATCTTTTTTTCTCTCTTTCAATTCGAATTTATTTTTTAATTTTACCACACTAAGATGATGATAGTTGTTCATTCTTGCTTTATTATACATGTTTAATGACGAATGAAAGGTTGATATGTTGCGGATTTGTATAAATTTACAAAACCTTTACAATTTATGTGGATTTCATTGAAAATCTTCTCATCTTCTTCCGTTAATAAAAAGAGGCTTCCTGATTAAGAAGCCTCTTTTTCCATAAACTTATAAGTATTTTGCAAACCATCCTGTTATTTGTTCCAGTCGTTCTAATCGTAAGCTTGGAATCCCTGTACGTGATAAGTTGTGATCACTTTCTGGGAAGCGCACAAAACCAACTTCTTTACCCATGCGTTTTAATGTAATATAAAACTGCTCTGCTTGTTCGATTGGACAGCGGAAATCACGTTCGCTATGCAAAATCAGCAATGGCGTTTCGACATTTGCCGCGTATTTAAGTGGTGAATGATGCCATAACTTTTCGATATCATTCATATCCGATAATATTTGCCATTCTGTGAAGTAATAGCCGATGTCAGATACACCGTAAAAACTAATCCAATTTGAAATCGAGCGCTGGGTTACTGCAGCCTTGAATCGATTCGTATGACCAACTGCCCAGTTCGTCATGAACCCACCATAGCTACCACCAGTAATACCTAGACGTGATTCATCAATCCATGCATAATTTTCTAGTGCATAATCAACACCAGACATAATGTCCTCATAATCGATACCACCATAATCTCCGCGCACACCGTCAACGAATTCTTGACTATAACCATGGCTACCCCGTGGATTCACGTATAAAACGCCGTACCCTTGTGCAGCTAATAACTGCATCTCATGGAAGAAGGTATTGGCGTAAAGTGTATGTGGACCACCGTGAACTTCCACAATTAATGGATACTTTTCGCTTTCTACATAATTTGCAGGTTTCATCATCCAGCCATGCACTGTCACACCATCTTTCGCTGTATAAACAATTGCCTCTGGTGTTGAAATTGTTGTTTCTTGTAAAAACTTTTCATTAAATGAAGTAAGCTGTTTACGCTCGCCTGTTGTTATATCAAAATCAAATAATTCGCCTGGAAAGTTTGGATTTGATACTGTCATTAACGCACGATTGCCGTTTTTGAAAATTGCATAGCCGTATACATGTTCATTCTCTGGTGAAGCAGGATATAAGGCACCTTCTAGCGTTGCATAATACAGTCGAATATCCCCTTCTGTAGATACTTGGAAGTATAAATCATTATTTTCAGTCCACATCACTTCAGGCGCTACTGCATTTTGCTGTATATCACCCACCGCATAGTCTCCCACTGGTAGATCAAACATTTCTGTTAGTTTTTGCGTTTGTTTTGTCACTGTGTCGTAAATATAGATATGGCCATGTGTCGCATTCTTATACGTTTGGTCTGAGCCTCCAAATGCAATGTAACGGTCATCAAGTGAAAATTCTGCGCCACCATAATAGCCATCTTCATCGATTAATAGTGTTTCTTCTTTTGTTTCAACATCCACTAAATAAAGTGGCATACGGAATACATCGTCTGTATTTTCAACGCGGTTCACACTAATCACAAGTGTCTTCCCATTATGTGAAATACCTTGAAGTGAATGTGAATAGTCCCCTTCTGTAAATGTTGTCACTTCTTTTGTCATTAACTCAATCGATGCAATTTGTGAGTAACGTTGCTGCGGTAACAAGCCAACGCTATCAGCTTTGTATTTCATTTTATCGACTACATAGGCTTTCGGGAACTTTTTATCATCCTTTTCTTGCTCTTCTGTAATTGTTAAACCTGATTTAATAGAACTTGTTAACCAAATTTTTTCACCACATGGGCTCCATACATACGAATTCACACCGTTTGGTAAAGTCGTCATTGCCTGTGCTTCTCCACCTCGGCGATTTAAGATATACAGTTGGTTTTTATCTTTGCGGTTTGATAAAAAGGCTACCCTTTTACCGTCTGATGACCATTGTGGGTTGGAAATTCGTTCATTGCCAAATGTCCATTGTGTTACTTCTTCAGTAGCTAAATCAATGTGGAATAAATGTGCTTCGTAGTTATTTTCTTTTTCATTTATTTGTGTTCGTATGAATACGGCTTCTTGTTCATTTGGAGATAGAACTGGGTTTGTAATGGATTGTAGTTCAAATAAGCTTTCTTTTGTTACATATTTTGTCATGTTGTACTCCTCTTTACTTATTATTTCGAATTTCGTAATAATGAGTCTATCACTTTTTATTTGAAATTTCAAAATTTGGTTATCTACTAAATTGGCACTTACAAAAATAGTGTCGTTTTTCTATCTAAAGTACACACAAAATTTTATGATAAAGGAACTGTCTTTATAACTTCTTTTACTAAAATAGAAAACACCTACTGACTTGACACTAAAGTGCCGTTAGCAATAGGTGTTTGGTTTTATGTTAGTGTTTTAATGCAGTTTTTAGAGAGCGACGTAGGATTTTTCCTGTTGTGTTTTTTGGTAGTTCCTCTAAAACTTCAATAACAGATGGTACTTTATATTTTACGATGTGCTTTATGCAGTAAGCTCTAATGTCTTCTACCGTTAAGCTTTGGTCTTTTAATACGACATACGCATGTACTGATTCACCGAAGTCAGTATCTGGAACGCCAACAACCGCAGCTTCAATAATGCCTTCATGAGAGAATAAAACTTCCTCTACTTCACGTGGGTAAACATTATAGCCACCAACGATTATTAAATCCTTTTTGCGGTCCACAATGTAGAAGTAATCTTCTTCATCTTTTCGCGCTAAATCGCCTGTATATAACCAGCCATCTCGAATCGCCAATTCCGTTTCAATCGGTAATTTATAATAGCCTTTCATAACATTTGGTCCACGTACGATTAATTCACCTACTTCACCAACCGGCACTTCTACGCCATATTCATCAACTACTTTATTTTCAACGTTAATAATTGATTGACCAATTGAACCTGGTTTTCGCTCACGATCGATTGGATTGAAGCATGTTACTGGTGATGCTTCCGATAAACCATAGCCTTCTGAAATGCGTACATTAAACTTTTGCTCAAAGTTATGTAATAACGAAACTGGTAAAGATGATCCACCTGATATCGCTAAACGTAAGCTTGAAAATGCCTCAATGTTGCTATTTTCATATTGATATAAGAAATTGAACATGGTTGGTACACCGGCAAATACCGTTGCCTTATAAGCAGCCGCTAATTCAAAAATTTCACCTGGGCTAAAGCGCGGTGCTAATAAAAGTGTGGCACCTTTCATTAAAGGTGCATTAACAACAACGGATAATGCAAATACATGGAATACTGGCAATGTCGTAATGACACGATCTTCTGTTGTCATTTTCAAATAGTCCCCAATATCACGTGCATTTGAATATAAGTTTTGATGCGTTAACATGGCACCTTTCGGATGTCCTGTCGTTCCAGATGTATATAAGATAATGGCTGTATCATCTGGTGCTACTTCAACTGGATCTACTGTATGAGCAGTTGTTGCTAATATTTGTGTAAACAACTTTGTTTTTTCTTTTGCATTGTCACTTAATGTTGCATATTTCTCTGCAACGTCTGGTGTTGTTTCGCAAACGATATAATTTGTCACTTGTGGGAATCCTTGCACCCCTGCTTCCACAAGCGGTAAAAGTAAATCGAGAGCAATTACGACTTTTACATCACCATTTTTAATAATGTAAGAAATTTCATCTGGCGTATAAATTGGGTTAATTGGAATTGCAACTGCCCCAATACGCATTGACGCGTACAATGAAATAATAAAATGTGGTGTATTTCCTAGTAGAAATGCGACGTGATCGCCTTTTTGTACACCTAAATCTTCAAGCGCTGCTGCAAAACGAGCAATTGTTTGCTCAAGTTCCCCATATGACGTGCCTTTTCCTAAAAAATAATACGCTGTTTTTTCTGGTTGTTCGAAAGCCTGTTGTCTTACTTTTTCAACTAAATTCAATACACCCATCCCCTTTTTGCGTAAATGAACAAATATTCACTTTATTAGCATTATAAAATAAGTATATTAATAAAACAATATTAAAATTGTTATTCATGCATAAATTCAGTTGAATAAGACGTTTTTTTCTACTTGATAACCCTTTCATTCACGAGCGCATATGTGAAATATAACGCCAACGGATTAAGAAAAAGTACACAACTTGAATGACTGCAAAGATAGAAAATGAAATGACAACCTCTTTCACAATTGATAAATTCATCACATCATGTAAAACCGTTTGCACGACATAGAACGCAAATGCACTATGTACAAAGGCCAATCCCCATGGCAAGAAAAATTGAATGATTAAATTTCGTGTAATCAGTCTCTTCATTTCTTTATCTGTAAGACCAATTCGTTTTAGCATATCAAATTGTTTCTTCTCTCGGTCGAGTGATGCGTACAATTTGAAATAAACAAAACTTCCAGAAGCAAGTAAAAATACAGCAACTACTAATATACCGACAAGTGTTAATAAGGAATAAGTAGCTAATATATAAGAATAATTTAACCCTGCATTTTCAAAATAAAATGGCAATGTATAGTCATTATTTTTGACGTAGTCTTTCGCCACCATTTGGTGAATATCTAACCCGATATTTTCTGTTTCTGTCCAGTTTGGAATATCAAATGTAAACAAGTGATAGCCTGGCTCAACGTCAGGTGATAACTTAAAATCATTCACTAATTTCTTGTAATCCTCGTCACTGACAATAATGGCATTGCTACTAACAATCGCAGACGGGAAAAACATTTTCGGATACACACCACTAATTGTCAGTTTTATATTATTTTCGATTAATTCCGTTTCTACCTTTGTTTTTTTAAGCCTTTTAATTGAATCCTCCGAATAAGGAATGAACATCGACTCTCCGCTATCTAAACTGACAAGCGGATACTTATACGAATAAAGTAAATGGTTAATATCTGTTTCACGAAATACCTCTACAGGGTTTGATGTGTACGATGACGTTTGTCGAATTACGGAAAAGCGGGTCATATGATAACTTAGTCCATTTTCCTCTAACTCTTCTAACAATGAAAAAATATGCTCGTCTTCAAAAGGATTATCGACAACCCCTTTATAAATCAGTCCAATCGGGTTTATCTTGTCATATTGGGACGTATATGATGACATTGCTGATAAGATACCAACCGTTAAAAACGCTAATGTTGAAACGAGTGTCACGATGAAAAACATGCGAGAGTTGACGCGTAAAATATGGATCTGTTCTGCAACAGAAAGCATTCTCGAGCGCTTCCAATACATATGTTTTTTTCCTTTAATGCGGTCAATGATAAAAAGGGTCGTATCGCTAAAGAAATAATACGTCCCAAATATCACGAATATCGGAATCATTAATGTATAGCTAAAAATCGAGGTTTTCGTTGTAAATAGCGTTAACCCGTAGCCAGCTAGAATGAGTACAATTCCTAATATAGCAAATCGCTTTGAATAAGAATCTTCTACTTCAATGGTACTTGGGCCTTTTAGTAAATCACGAATATTAACTTTAGGGGTGAACAAAATACTAATCGTTGAAATGACAATGAACGCACTTAAATAAACGAATAACGTCAACACAAACGGTTTCCACGATAAATACAATGGTAAGTCATCTAAATTCAAGATTTCACGTACAATCATGAAGAAAAATTTTGAAAAGGCATAGCCAAATATAATCCCCGCAACACTTGATAAAAAGCCAATTGTCATCGTTTCAATGATGATTAGTTTTCCAAGCTGATTACGATCCATTCCTAAATGAAGTAAAATCGCAAACTCCTTCGTACGTACTTCTAAAAAGGCCCGCATCGAGTAAAAAATAAAAAACCATGAAAATAGTACAAGAATAATTTCAGCAAATACCATACCTGCAATCGATACTTCACCTAAAAAGCCACGCTCAATTTCTGGATGGAACATTAACATTGAATAAATGAAAAATACAAACACAGATAAAAAGCTAGCCATAAAAAAAGCAGCATAATTTCGGAAATTACGGAAAACGTTACGGTAAGCGAATTGAAGAAAAGTCACCGACATGTCCTCCTAATAAACTTAGTACATTTAAAATACGTTGGAAAAATGTTTGGCGACGGTCATCCTTATAAATCTCATTGAAAAATTCACCATCTTTTATAAAGAGCACACGGTCACAATAGCTAGCTGCAATGGGATCATGTGTAACCATCACAATTGTCGTTCCATTTTGTTTGTTAATATTACCTAAAAGCTCGAGCACTTCGCGGGATGCGTTGGAACCAAGATTTCCTGTAGGTTCATCTGCCAGCACAATCATCGGTCTATGAATAAGTGCTCGTGCAATGGCTGTTCGTTGCGCTTGTCCACCTGAAATTTCATTCGGACGCTTTTGTAAAATTTGCATTAAATCCAGTTTTTCACTCAAAAACTTTAAACGCTCTTCCATGACAGCAATTGGTTGTTCGTCTAGTGTTAAGGGTAATATAATATTTTCCTCTACTGACAACATCGGTAGTAAATTAAAGTCCTGAAAGACGAAACCTAATTGACGACGTCGAAAATAGGCAAGTTCTTCGCTATTTAACAGTTGTGGCTTCGTGCCATTAAATACAATTTCACCAGAAGTTGGACTATCAATCATCGATACCATGTTTAACAATGTAGTCTTTCCACTTCCAGATGGTCCCATAATCGCGACGAATTCACCTTCTTCAACTTCAAAGCTTAGCTGATTTAACGCACGCTTCGTCACTTTTCCTTCATATACTTTTGTCACTTCATGTATTTGTAAAATCGCCATTATTTATCCCTCTATTACTTACACTTATTTTTCTAGCATCCATGGCAAAACAACTTCGAAGCTAATTTCAATGACCGGACCTTCCATAACTATCGGTACTACGTCAAAGTCATTCGTTAAAGAAAAACAATGATGTCCTAGTACAATATCCCACGCATCGTATTCTCCCTCAATTACTTCTCCAATAATATGATATTTTCCTGAATACATAATAGCTGTATCATTATCAACGAGATGACTATGTAGCTGACTAGGCTTTGAAAGATCAATTCCTAGCTGTTCAGCAAAATCTAAGACGATTGGATCCATCGCTTCTTTACATGCTTTCACAAAATTTATACATTCCTGACTAATGCAACGATAGCTATTAAATTCAAACGCCATTTTCGTATGCTCTAAATCAACTGCTAATAACCACTCTTCAACTTTAAGCATAAAGCTCCTCCTAAGATTGGAAAATCACTTCAATTTTCGTACCATGCCCTACTTCTGATGTAATCACAAGCTGATGCCCAAGCTTATTGCATATTTCTTTTGCGATGTATAAGCCCATTCCGGTAGACTCGCCTGTTTTGCGACCATTTTCTCCTGTAAAAAATGCTTTTGTTACACGAGATAAATCTGATTTTGGTATACCGATTCCTTCATCACGAATTATTAGATGAATATGATGATCTGTCATTTTTGTAGAAATGTATATTTTTTTATTTGGTTCAAATGTATATTTCACTGCATTTGTAATAAATTGCTCAATTAAAAAAGTTAACCATTTTGAATCGCTCATGACCATTAAATCATCATCGATTTGCACATCAGGAAATACATGGTTAGTTATAAATAGACGCTTATTTTCATTCACTGTTGCCGTAACAACAGATTTTAAAGGTACTCTGACAATTTGCATATCATCTGCAAAATTTTCTAATCGTGCATTCATTAAGACCATTTCAAGACCACGATGTAATCGTTCGACTTCCTCATGAACACTTTTTTTATCGAGCTCTTCTTCCTGCTGCAACAACAGCTCTAATACTGAAACAGGTGTTTTCATTTGATGTACCCATTGATTCATAAATTTATACTGTCTGGACTGAGTCGCATACAAACTTTGTACTTCATGTTGATACAGTTTATAGAGCTGATTTAAATAACGCTCTGTTGTCGCATATTCCGATGTTTTCGCATTCTTTTGTAGTGCATCTTCCATCATTGTTGGTAGCTCAATAATTTTTGCTAAATATCGTCTTCTTAGCATATAACGCACCACTAAAAACGATGTAATCAGTAGGGTACTAATTGCTATGGCATAAACCGCTGTATCCTTATTACGAAATCCATCTAACCAAAAAAGGGTAATTAAAAATAGCGTCAGTACTATTTGAAAAATAATATATGACACATGTTCTTTAATAAATAATTTAATGGCCATTACATTTCCTCCGCACTTAATAAGAAGCGATACCCTGCTCCTCGCACCGTTTCAATCACCGATAACACACCGTAATCGGCTAATTTTTTGCGGACACGCGTCATATTGACATTGAGCGTATTTTCATCAACAAATGCTTGATCATCCCAAAGTTCTTCTAACAATTGGTCACGCGAAACAACTTTTGGTGCTTGGCCCATTAATAAGCCTAAAATGATGCATTCTTTTTTTTGCAATGGTACAACTAAATCTTTCAGCTGCAATTCCATGCGTTCTAAGTAAAGTGTGAGTTGCCCATTCGTTATCGTTCTTTCCTCTTGTCTTACCGAATATTCGCCATATGTACGACGCAAGTGGCTACGAATTTTTGCTAAAACAATTTCATAATTGAATGGTTTGGTAATAAAATCATCGCCCCCATTTTCTAACGCAAAAATTTGGTCCATTTCCCCCGAACGTGCTGAAATGAATAAAATCGGACACTTCGTAAATTGTCTTAATTTACGACACCAATAATAACCATCATAAGACGGTAAATTTATATCTAATAAAATTATATGTGGTGAAAATGCTAAGCATTGTTCCATTAATAAATCAAAATCTCGAATTGTTTCTACATCATACTGATACTTGCGTAAAGTATCTGCAAGTAGCGATGCAATTTTTTGATCATCTTCTACTATAAAAATCCGATGTTTATCCATATGGACAACCTCCTTTATGATCTATATACATCTATATTATTTTTTCCTCATTAACTGAGGAACTGATTGGAACTTTACTTTATTGTAACAAAAAAGAGAAGGTCTCGAAAATAAGAGCCTTCTCTTTCACACTTTAAACTAACAGATTAGTAAATCAACTGTAAAAAATCTTCATTTGTTACGCCACCGAAGTATTTTGAAATGTCGATGCCATGTAATTTTCTACCGATTTCTGTACGATCATATTTTGTTCCAATTAAAAGTTGTTCGAGTTCTTCTACATCGCCAACACCGAAAAAGTCCCCAAAAATTGTTGCTTCTTCAATAATACCTTTGTTAACTTCTAAGCGGATATCAATACTACCAGATGGGAAGCGTTTCGTTTTTTGAATGTTGAAACGCGGTGATTTTCCGTAATTCCACTCCCACTGTTGGTAACGGTTTTCCGAAATTTCATGGATATTTGCCCAATCCTCTTCTGATAACTCATAGTATTGAATATTTTCCTCGCCACCGAAAATCGATTTTAAAATTTCCATTCGGAACTGTTCAACCGTAATTTTTTTAGGTAGGAAATCGATAATATTCGCAACACGTGAACGAACTGATTTAATGCCTTTTGACTCGATTTTGTCTTGTTTTACCTTTAATGAATTAACTACTGCATCAATGTCTAAGTTAAACATTAACGTACCATGACTGAACATACGGCCACGAGTAGAGTATTGTGCGTTCCCCGATACTTTTTTACCTTCAGCTAAAATATCGTTGCGTCCTGATAACTCTGATTTAACCCCTAACTTAGCAAGTGCATCTACTACAGGTTGCGTAAACTTTTTGTAGTTGTGGAAGCTGTCTCCATCATCCTTCGTTAAGAAGCTAAAATTTAAATTGTTTAAGTCATGGTAGACTGCCCCACCACCTGAAAGGCGACGAACAACAATCACACCGTTTTCTTCTACATAATCTGTGTTAATTTCTTCAATCGTGTTTTGGTTTTTTCCGATGATAATCGACGGCTGATTAATATAGAACAGTAAATAATCATCCTTTTCGATATCCATGTTTTTTAATACATATTCTTCAATCGCTAAGTTAATGCGCGGATCTGTAATCCCTTTATTATCGATAAAATACAAGAACCTTCACTCCTTCACAAATTATCCATATTTATTTTAACTTAAATTTTGTATTTTGTGTTGACGAATTAAAACTGTTATAATACAATACAAAATATAAAGATAAGTAATATAACAGTTTAATTAAAGGAGGCAGACACAATGTTAGAAAATGTAGTCGAATTTTTCAAAAACTTACCAGACAAAATTTGCGTGCAATGCGGTGACAAAATTGAAGAACAAAGCGAGTGCTACAGCAACAATTGTGAAAAATGCAACTCTCTTTAATTCTTATATTATGATCATCTAGCTGTACACAAAAACCTTCATCTTAATAAGATGAACCTATAATGCTTACAACGCCAAGGTCCTCGCTCAAGGACCTTGGTTTTTCTTTTTGCACAATACAAAATAACGCCTGAGTTTGATTTTAATTCAAACTCAGGCGTTTATTTTTACTTAAGCTTCTGTTTCTCCATCATACTTTGAGTAGCGCTTTTTATATAACAGTGTAAAGTAACCAAATGTAATTACTAAAGCACCAACGAAAAACGCAATTAAAATACTAGAATTAAATATAAAGAATGATGAATCTCCTGTAGAAATTGCCGCTTTAAAACCTTGAACTGAGAATGTCATCGGTAAAAAGCTGTTAAAGAATTGTAATTTGCTTGGAAGTAACTCAAGTGGGAATGTACCTGCACTTGTTGTTAATTGAAGAATCAATAAAATGATCGCGATAAAGCGTCCTGGGTCACCAAAAATTGATACAAGCAATTGAATAATTGCTAAATACGCAAAGCTTGTAAAGATTGTCATTAATATGAATCTTGGCATGCTTTGTACTTCAAGGCCGAGAACACCAATCATGATAAGGATCGTTAATAATGATTGAATCAATCCAACACCAATTAAAACTGATAATTTACTGAAAAACCAGCTTGAACCGTTTTTCGGAATAATCGCAGGCTCTACCAATGGGAATACGATTGTTACTAATAATGCTCCTACAAACAATCCTAAAGAAATAAAGTATGGAGAAAATCCTGTACCGTAGTTTGGTACATGGTTCACAACAGTTTTATCTACTTCAACTGGTTGTCCGACCATATCGTACGTATTTTCAGTTGGGTTAACATTTACTTGTTTACTTGCTTCTGATAATTTTCCGGATAATGTGGCTGTACCATTTGTTAACTCTTTTGTACCGTCTACTAATGTAGTAGAACCTTCTGCAAGCTCGCCAGATTTTTCAGCTAATAATGATGTACCGTCGTTTAATTTGTTTGAACCGTCAACTAATGTATTTAAACCAGTTGCTAATTCATTGGCACCTGCTGATGCATTCGTTGCTCCAGTACTTAGTTCATTCAATTTATTGGCTAATAACGTATTTCCTGAGGCCAATGATGCGGCCCCGTCTACTAATTTAGTAGAATTACCATTTAACTGAGCAACACCTGCTGCTACTTGTTGCTGCCCTGCATTTAATTTACTAGCACCTTCGCTAAGCGCTGCAATTTTATCATCAATGCCATTTGTTCCTTCATGTAGCTGTGATAAACCACCACTTACTTGTTGGCTTCCTGCTTGAAGCTGTGCTAATGCTGTTTTTAATGCTGTTTGGTTTTCTTCAGGTAGCATCGGAATAATTGCTTCTAATTGCGCTGCTAACTGATCCATCCCACCAGCAACATTCGCTGAACCGTCTGCTAATGCTTTAATTTTGTCATCAATATCGGCTGTACCTTTTGCTAATAATGATAAATTTTCAGCTAAACTTGCTTGACCAGCTGTTAACTCTTGTTGACCATTTGCAACTTGACTAACACCCTGTGTATAACTTGTAATACCTTGTTTTAACGTGTCAGCTCCAGTTGCTGCTGTTTGTGCTCCAGTTGCTAATTGACCCGCGCCATCTGCAATCTTTGTAACACCATTTGCCAATTCACCTGCTCCAGTTGCTGCTGTTTTTGCACCAGCTGTTAACGTGTCAGTTCCGTCAGACAATTCAATTGTGCTAGATGCTAATTGTTCTAAATAGCCTTTTAAATCTTCTGCACCAGTTGCAATTTTATTTGCACCATCATCTAATTGACCTGCACCATCTGCCGCTTCATTATAACCGTCACCTAATTTTGTAATCGAATTAAATAACTTTTCAGCATATGTAGCAGATACTTGCTTATTCACTTCTGCTTGCACACGACCCATAGCTGTTTCACCAATTTGGGCACCGATAAAGTTATAGCCCTCATTTGGGATGTACTCTATTTTTAATTTTTGAGGTGAATCATCTAACAATGTTGTCGCATGTTCAGAGAAGTTTTCTGGGATTTTAATAATAATATAATAATTTAAATTATTTAATCCTTTCTCGGCATCTTCTGCACTTACCTCTTCGAATTTAAACTGCTTTGTATCAATTAATTTATCGACGAGCATTTCGCCTAGTTCCATCTCTTCGCCGTCCATCACTGCGCCCGTATCTTCATTAACTAACGCAATTGGCATGTTTTCGAGCTTATCATATGGATCCCAAAACGCCCATAAAAACATCCCACAATACATGACTGGTACAAACAAAATTGCAATGACTGATATAAGCATTTTCTTCGTTTTCAAAATTTTAAGCCATTCTGCTTTTATCATGTTATCCCCCCTATTAGACTATGTGACCAAAAACGTCATTTGGTCATTTTACTGTAAAAAAGAATTTCACTTTCATTGAAGTGAAGTTACTTTTTTTTAGCTAACCCGCTAAAAATTGTTTCGTTAAATAACGATAAAATTTCTTGTTCGCTTAGTGGTTCATTATGTGTCAACTGCCAATCTACGATAAATGCAATATACGCTTTGAATAACAGATATGCAACATGTTCTGGGTTACACTGTTTAACTTCATTCTTTTCAATGCCATTTCGAATACGCTTTGAAACATAAGAGATAATTTCGCCTTCAATTTTAAGGAGCATTTGTTTTACTTCAGGTGTACGTAATGCTTTTTCCTCTTCAACTAATTTAGCGAATAGCATATGTCGTTCTCTAAATTGAAGCATTTTCATTAAAGACATATGTGCATTTTTCATAAAGCTCACATTCGGATTAATCGATTTGTCTGTTTCTCTTTTCATTTCTTCAATTAAATTTATGACGACCTCTTGAAATAATTCCTCTTTGTTTGAGAAAAAAGTATAAATAGTGCCTTTTCCGACATTTGCAATTTTGGCAACCTGTTCGATTGTTGTTGCCTTATAACCAAATAACGAGAATGACTTCGTAGCAGCTAATAATATTTCTTGTCGACGATCCATAAACTCACCTCCCAAACACAAAATGACCAAAATACCATTTCGGTCATCTGGTCATTTATTATACGCTATTTAACTATTTTTGCAACATTAAAGGTTAATGATTATTGTCTTCTTCTTTTTCTTCATCCTGATGTTCATGCTCGTCATTTTCATCAGACATAGAATTATTGTCCATTGTATGTGAGCTTGTATCTTCTAATACTTTGTCCATATCGGGATTACCGACAACTAACTTTTGCTTTGGCATAACATGTAATCCGCGTGCTGTTGTATGTGCGAACATATAATAGACGCCATCATGGTCAAACGTATAATCTACAACATAAATACCGTCTTTTGTTAATGTCCCTTCAAGCATTTCTCCTTCATCACGTAAGCCTGATTCCCAAACCTCAAATTTCACTTCATCAGCATCATTCACCGCTTCACCATTTTGCGATACTTTTGCTGCTAGTTGAATCGATTCACCGACAGCTAATTGCTCTGCAGTTTGAATTTCTACGATAACTTCTGCTGGCATGACACCATTATCTAATGTATCAACTTCTACTTTTTCATCTCCACAGCCGAATAATAAAAACGATACCGCTATTGCGCTATAAAAACACTTTTTCATTATAACTCCTCCATTAACGGGAACATTATTGACACTTGCGTCCCTTTTCCCACTATACTTTTTATTTTTAAATTTCCTTGATGTTGCTTTACGATTTGCTCAACAATTGATAAACCAAGTCCACTTCCTCCATCTGTTCTACTGCGTGCCTTATTTACACGATAGAATCGCTCTGTAATATGGGGTAAATCTTCAGATGGTATACCGATACCTTCATCTGTAATAAGAATTATGGCTTCGTTATTTAATGATTTCGAATCTATTGTTATGCATCCACTTTCAGAAGAATAATGAATAGCATTTTCCAACACATTAATAAATACCTGCTTCAATTTTTGCTCATCACCCATTACGATTAACTCTTCTTCTAATCGCTGGATTAATTGAATATTTTTTAAAGTCTTCTTTTGCTCAACTAATGATAATGCATCCCGAATCGTTTCTGCTAATACAAGTGGTTCAGCTTCATTCATATATAGCGTTTCCTCTTTTCTTGCGAGTTGCATTAATTCATTCGTTAAGCGCTCCATTCTTGCAGATTCTCGTGCAATAAGTTGAATTGCCTCATCACGTTTATCTTCTTCAATTATTCCACTTTGAATCGCTTCACTATACCCTTTGACATAACTAATAGGTGTACGCAATTCATGTGAAACCGTTGCTAAGAACGACTTTTGCGCTTCGTCTTCCTGCTGGATAGAATGTGCCATTTGGTTAAAGGCAGATGATAATGAACCAATTTCATCTTTTGAGGTTACTTTTACTCTCGTCTGATAATTTCCATCAGCCATTTGATTAACAGCTTGCTGTAAATTTGCAAGTGGCTGCAAAATTTTACGCATCCCTTTGTAAACGAAAAACGCAGCAATAATTAAAAACATAATGGCGCCAGTCACAAGTAAAATCACTTCTTCTTTTGCAAGCTCTGAAATTTTTGCTAAGGGAAAATACAAATACAAAATGCCCTCTAACCGATTTTGGTCAGTAAATGGTAAGATTACCGAAATAATTTGGCGTTCAAATCTTTGTTCATAACCGATTTTCGTAATCTTTTTCCCTGCAATTAATTGTTGTCGCTCATCTGGTCCAATGAGTGTATCGTAGTCAATTTCAAATGGAACACAAGCGCTAAGTTCACGTGGATTTCTCACAGCAAAAATTTCGACATTTGCATAATCCGCGTATTGTTCAATCTCGTAAATCAGCTCATCTGTCACTTTGCCACCTTTGTACTTTGTTTGTAACTTTTCACCAATCTCGATCATTGAAGCTTTCGTATCTTCAACATAAAGTTGTTCATAAAGGAAATTTGTAAATATGTACATAAATAAGACAGTCGCAGATAAAAAAAGTACAATGAGTAACCATAATTTAGATGATAGTTTTTTCATGCGCTCGTTTCAAAACGGTAGCCAATTCCCCATACAGTTTGAATGGAATCGCTCGCTGCTTTCGATTTCCTACCTAATTTAATGCGCAATGTTTTAATATGAGTATCTACGGTTCGCGTACCGCCTGCGTAATCTAAATCCCAAATACGTTCTAACAATTGTTCACGAGAATAAACACTGTTTGGATGTTGCATAAATAGATGTAAAAGTTCAAATTCTTTTAATGTTAATATTACAATTTCTTCGCCTATGTACACCTTTCTTGCCACTTCATCGATTTTTATATCGCCGTGTTCTAAAAAATGTGTTGGTACCTGTTCTGTTATATGTCCTATGCGGCGAAGCACTGCATGAATTCGAGCAACTAATTCATCTGCTGCAAACGGTTTTACAATGTAATCATCTCCTCCTAGTGTTAATCCCTTCACTTTATCCGCACTTGCATCAAGCGCCGTTAAAAATATTACTGGGATCTTTGCAATTGCTTGAATTGCTTCACAGACAATAAAGCCATCCTCGCCAGGCATCATAATGTCTAATAATACTAAATCTACTTTTTGTTGTGTCATGATGTGATATGCCTGTATTCCATTTTCTGCATGAACGGTGTTAAAGCCGGATTTCACTAAAATCAACTCAATAAGCTGACGCATATTTTCTTCATCATCTACAATTAATATTGTCGTCATTATTTACCTCTCCCTCACAAGCAATTGGAATGGGCCTTTTCCTGATTTCACTTGATGCTGTATGTGTCCATTTTCTAGAAAGTAAATAATCTGATCGTCATAACCTGCGACAACAAGCTGATCTTTTAAATATGCGATTGCAAAAGGATTCGCACCGATTTCTTGCTGCCAATTAATCGTTCCGTCCAGTTGTACATCATAAATCATATTTGTGCCATGACTAACAATCGTGACATTTTCGTCATGCTGTGCAAAGCCAACTGGCATAAGAGGCGTTAAAATTTCAGATTTATGCTTTCCAGTCATTAAATCATACACATGAACTGCTTCGTTTGGGCTACTTCCTTCACCGTGACCACCGATCCAAATTTCGTTTGTTTCCGGTGAAATAAATAGACCGTGGGATGATTTTGGAATAGACCATTGCCCAAGTTGTTGTAAATTGTCTGTTGATACTAGTGAAAGTATGGTGTCCTTATAGTTAATCACATAAAGTTTATCATCACGAACGGTCATTGACATTGGATAATTCCCTAATTTCACTTTCTGCTGAAGCTTTCCTTTTATTGTATAACTTGATAATTCATTTGTTTTACTATTTGTTATAAAAAAATTTGAGGATGCCTCATTATATAAAATGTTTGTCACACCAACACCCGTTTCAATCGTTTTCAACTTTTTCCCTGAAGAAAGCTCATATAAATCAGCCTCTGTAAGTTGATGACCATATAAAAGCACAGCATCATTACCAATTAAGGCCGCACCTGTATAGGACTTTCTTAAAGACCAATTGGCGATTAGCTTTGCATCTTGATTATAAAAGGTTAGCGATGGCTCCAAAATGTTGACAGTTGCAACAAATGATTGATGCGGATTAATTGCTTCAAAGTGATCATCCGAACATCCAGTTACGACAAGTATGAACAAACTAAAAAAAGTGATTTGAATTTTTTTCATCGCTCTAACACCTCACTATTAGCGTACAAAAAAAATGTGAAATTTGCATGAAAGCATTACGTAAATTTTGTGAACAATCTTAATACAAAATAAAAACGCTGCACTAAAAGCCTTCACTTTTACTACAGCGTTTTTATTCAATTAAGTATTGAAACTATTAAGCATTTACTTCCCATTCACAAAATTGATCCCATACACGCTTTGCAGCTTCTTTGCCTTGTGCTACACAATCTGGCATACTAATCCCTTGATAGGAACTTCCCGCAAGGATAACATTCGGGAACTCTTTATAAAATTGATTCCTCATCGTTACTAAACGAGCTTCATGACCAATCGTATATTGCGGCATCGATTCTTTCCATCTTGCAACAACTGTAAAAATTGGTGGTGCATCAAGACCCACAGCTCTCTGCAAATCCTGCAACACAATTTTTTCAATTTCACTATCAGAAAGTTCAACAATCGATTCATCCCCAACGCGTCCAATGTATACACGAAGTAGTTCGTGCCCTTCTGGTGCAACACTATCCCACTTCCGATTGCTCCACGTACATGACGTAATTGCAAAATCACTATTACGGGAAACGAAGAAATTTAAGGCATCTGTATATTTTTTCATTTGCCCTTTTTCAAATGCCATCGTTACAGTTGCAATCGTCGCATAATTCATTTTCGGTAAATGTGGCATCACTTCAGAATCCTGAAAGATTTTTTTTGCTACGTTAAACGGTGTCGTAACAATCACTTTATCTGCTTGAAGTGAACTCCCATCATTTAAAAATAGTTGGTTTGTATGATCATTTTGATTTTCAATCGAATCTACTTTCATACCTTTTATAATTGTCACATCTGTCAAAGCCTCTTCAAGTGCTTCAATTAAGGTTTCAAGACCATTTTCAAACGACTCATAATGAATCTCACCTGGTGTTTCTACCATTGCGTAGATTCCTTTGCCAGTCTTTTTCATGCCTATTAATAAACTACGATACTCTTTCTCTAACTGGTAAAATTGCGGGAACATTGATTGCATACTTACATGATCAACATCACCTGCAAACGTACCTGCTAACACAGGTTCTACAAGATTTTCTACTAACTCCTTACCGAAACGTCGACGGAAAAAAGCACTAATCGGTTCATCTGCATCATGAGGCAATTTCGGTAAAATCAAATCTCCAGCCGCGCGAACTTTACCACTTAAAGAAAGCACATTTGAGGTCATAAATGAAAAGATTTGAGGTGACCCTCCGAGTAAAATATTACTTGGAATAGGGTGTAGATTGCTACCGACTGCAATGAATGTCCGACCGTTATTATTTTGAATCATCTTATGTTCAATGTTTAATTCACGTGCCAGACTTCGGACACTGCTACCTGTATCAAAAAACGATTCAGGACCACGTTCGATGGTAAATCCATCTTTGCGAACTGTATGGATTTTTCCACCTACACGTAGAGACGCTTCAATTAACACGATTTCTAATGGTTTATTTTGCGCCTTCGCCTTTTGTTGTAAATAGTATGCCGTCGTTAAGCCTGTAATTCCACCGCCAACGATAACAACCTTTCTCCTTTTTAAAGTCACCTTCATCATCACTTTCTTTATTAATTCGTTAATTTTTTATTGATGGCATCAACCATAGCATCAATAAATAAAGGATGCGTGTTTGGCATTGCTGGACGATAGTAGCTTACCCCAATTTCCTCACATACAACTTTACACTCATAGTCGTTATCATAAAGAACTTCTAAATGTTCTGTTACGAAACCAACTGGTGTATAAATAAACGCTTTATACCCTTTTTGTTTGAATAATTCTTTTGTTAAATCTTGCACATCTGGTCCTAACCAAGGCTCTGGCGTTTGACCAGCAGATTGCCAACCTACTGCAATGTTTTCAATATCAGTAGCTTCTTCAATTAAACGAGCTGTTTCGAATAATTGGTCTTCATATGGATCGCCGGCTAATTTAATTTTTTCTGGTAATGAGTGATTCGATACGATTAAGCAACAGTTAGCGCGTTCTTCAGCAGACATTTTTGCAAGCTCGCCATTTACAGCATTTTTCCAGAACTCAATGAATTTTGGCTGATCGTACCAAGCCTCTACCGATGTAATATTTAAAGTACCACCTAATTTTTCAGCCGTTTCTTTTGCTCGTCCGTTGTATGACTTGATAGAGAACGTAGAGAAGTGAGGGGCTAATACGATGGATACTGCCTCTGTAATACCTTCTTTTACCATTGCTTCTACTGCATCTTCTACGAATGGTTCAATATGTTTTAAACCGATAAATAATTTATACTCTACTTCGTCTTGTACTTCATTTAAACGAGTGCAAAGAGCTTCTGCTTGCGCTTGCGTCATTTTTGCAAGTGGTGAAAGTCCACCAATCGCACGGTAACGCGCCGTTAAATCATCAATATGCTCTTGACTCGGCTTACGTCCGTGACGAATATGTGTATAATAACGTTCAATATCTTCCTCTTTGTATGGCGTACCATAAGCCATAACTAATAAACCACGTATTTCTTTCATGTTTATCACCTCTAGAAATTTTTCAAATCATATTCAACGAATCTTTCGGTAGAATTATGGCAATTAACCGCGTTTTGCAATTTGCTCACGACTATATTCATGTACAAAAGCTGTTAAACGTTTTAATACCGCTGGATCTACTTCTGGGAATACGCCATGACCTAAGTTAAAGATATGACCGTTATTATGGGCTAAGCCTTGATCAACAATATCTTTTGCACGTGCTTCGATAATTGACCAATCTGCTAATAATAATGTTGGGTCTAAGTTTCCTTGTACCGCTTTTGTAATACCACGTGCTTCAGCTTCACGGATTGGTAGACGCCAATCTAAGCCAACTACGTCAATTGGAAGGTCATGCCACTCATTGACTAAGTGGGATGCTCCTACTCCAAATTGAATTAATGGTACGTTTAAATGACGAAGCTCGCCAAAAATACGTGTCATTGTAGGTTTAATGAAAATACGATAATCCTCTACACTTAATGCTCCAACCCAAGAATCGAAAATTTGGATTGCCTTTGCACCAGCTTCAACTTGAGCCGTAATGTCAGAAATAATCATATCTCCTAATTTGTCCATTAAAGCAAACCAAGCTTTTGGCTCTGATACCATAAATGATTTTGTTTTAGCATAATTACGACTTGGGCCACCTTCAATCATGTAGCTTGCTAACGTGAATGGTGCACCACCAAAACCGATTAAAGGTACATTTAATTGCTCTTCAGTTAAGATTTTAATTGTTTCTAATACGTACGGTGTATGTTCTTTTGCATTGAACTCGCCTAATTTTTCAACGTCTGCTATTGAACGGATTGGGTTTGAAATGACCGGCCCAACACCCGCTTTAATTTTCACATCCACACCAATTCCTGGTAATGGTGTCACGATGTCTTTATATAAAATTGCTGCGTCTACATTATATTGTTCAACTGGTAAGCGTGTTACATACGCACATAATTCCGGTTGCTTTGTAATTTCTTCTAAAGAATGTTTTTGTTTAATTTCACGATATTCTGGTTGTGAACGACCTGCTTGGCGCATAAACCAAACTGGTGTATGTTCTACTTGTTCACCGTGAGCTGCACGTAATAATGTATCATTAAATTTCGTCATGTTTGATTTCGACCCCTCAAAAAATTCATTATTTTTCCCAAATCTTTAAAAACGTCATTGATATCCATCATCGACTATAAACTGTTCGCTTCGTATTGTATAGATTTCTAAGGAAAATGTCATAAAATTGTTCCTTCTGTAGAGATCTTTTTGACAAATGGCTTGAACACCATTATAAATGGAAATAATAGTGTTAAAGGAGGCGAAGTCCATGAACTTTTATGTAACTTCAGGAACACCTGATTATATGGAAAAATTAATCGCAAAACATGAAAAAAAGCCACCACTTATTTTATTACATGGTAATGGCAACTCAATCGTTTTGCACGAAACAGAAAAAAAATCAATTTTTGCAGTTCCCCGTAAATTTGAAGTACTAGATAGTAAAGGAACCTTTGAACAAAAATATTATTTCACTATTTACAATATGTCTATTATGTCAGATGAACGCCCTGTTTTCGAGAAAAAGGCTCTAGAAATCAGCTCAACATTAAAAACTAATGATGCTGTAATCGCCTACCGATTATTACGTCCAGTAAAAGCCGAAATTTATTTACTCATTATTCAATGGGGTGGTCCAGCATCATATGAAATATGGAAAAATAGCAAAGACTATCAATCTTCCATTGCACCCGTTCTAGAGGGAACTGCTTCAACAATGCAGTCCATGTTTAATTCATCCTCTTATATTACGACATATAGCGCTCCACCAAAAGAATAATGCTTGTAATGAGCTATTCTAATATAGGGATAGCTCATTATATTTTCACTTAAAATTACCTTTAGGAGGTGTTATTTTGGGAAAACAACTTCAAATTTTCATTGCATTTTTTAGATCAGGCATTCTTGGCTTTGGCGGTGGTCCCACAACCATTCCCCTTGTACATAAAGAAGTTGTAAAAAACTATCAGTTGATGACGGATGAAGAATTTTCAGATGTGATTTCCATTGGGAATACATTACCTGGTCCAATTGCAACGAAACTAGCTGGATATATCGGCTATCGTGTTGGTGGCTGGATTGGTCTTATTAATGCCATCATTGCCACCGTAATCCCTACTGTTCTGTTACTGATCCTTTTACTAAGTTCTTTAAAACAATTTAGCGAATCTGATTTCGTAAGTAGTATGACGCACGGTGTAATTCCAGTCGTTGCTGTCATGATGGCCGTTTTGACGTGGGATTTTATAAAAAAATCCAAGTCTTCATTAGGAATGAAAACTGCAAGTATTATTTTTATCATTAGTTTTATTGCCATTATGCTTTTAAAAATTCACCCCGGCATCGTCATTGGTGTTTTACTGATTCTTGCTTTAGCGCTCCCAGTTAAAGGAGAAAAAACTTCATGATCTATATACACTTATTTTTATCATTCTTCTTTCCAAATATTCTTGCCTACGGGGGCGGACCTTCTGCGATTCCATTAATTGAGCATGAGGTGGTATCAAATTACGGTTGGATGACAAAAACTGAATTTAGCGAACTACTTGCACTCGCCAACTCTCTACCTGGACCAATCGCAACGAAAATGGCAGGTTATATTGGCTATGAAGTAGCTGGTATTATGGGAAGTGCTATCGCCTTATTTGCTACGATTGTTCCTTCTCTTGTTTTAATGCTTGTTTTACTAAACTTACTTTATAAATACCGAAATTCACCGCGTGTCAAACGTTTATCAAGCTTTGTTTTACCAGCTGTTGCTGTGTTATTACTTTCATTAACATTTGACTTTTTACATACATCTTATGAACTAAATAAACTACTTCCTACAATTGTTCTTGTTGTCGGTAGTTATTTGGCTCTTGAAAAATTTAAAATTCATCCCGCTTTTGTGATCATTGTTGGATTATTGATCGGCGGCTTCTTTTTATCTAATTAGAAAATAAATAAGAAAAATGGAGCAGTTAGCATCATTGCTAACTACTCCATTTTATTTTGACATTCTTATTGTTAATTCACTTACAAAGACAATGACAAACGGAATTACATAAAATTGTGGCTGTGCTATCGAGCAAAGTGTCACGATAATTGCTTGTACAACACTTAAAGAACGTAGCAATTTAACAATTGCCTGTTTTCTCGTTTCTCGAGGAATTGGATAAAGCATATCCATACGAAATTCCCCTGATGACATCAGTGCATATTTTAATTGTAGTGTTGTTGCAAATGAAAGTGCTGCTACGACAATCCACGTTACAAATGGAATCGCTACAAAAATAGCAATCACTGCTGATATTGCCGTTAAGCGAATCCACAAATAAAAGTGATCATCTGTACGAATAAATGTACGGTATACAAGATAGGCTTGTGCATTTTTCTTTTTAAATGGAACACCTTTATATGCTACATCTAGCCATGCTCGGCGTTTAATTGAACCTTTTAAATGTGGCACCTCCGTGAAGTAATTGGCAAAGCGGTAAAAACGCAACATTCGATTTTGTTCTAGTCTAATAAAATGCTCATACGGTACAGGTTGATTTTTCGTTTTTTTACGTAATGTCAACGCATAATATGCTAGCATGATTAAAAAGACGATACTAAATAAACCATCTGTTAAAACGGAATACATCGCAATGATTGATACAGCCATACGTACAACACGGTCAAGTGCGATGGAATGCCCCCTACTTACATAACGGTAATGGAATTCTCCACGTACATGTATAAATTTCAATACGATGATAAATAATACAACAGACCAAATGGCTGTCACTGATAAATCAGTCACTTCTTTTAATAAAGGAATCGCCACAATAAACAAAATGACTGGTAGTAATAATTGCGACCAAAATGTCCAATTTAATGCCTTTTTAAAATAGTTTGGCATTTGGCTTTCTAACGGTAACAAATACACTTGATCAGGCTCTTTTAATAACGTTACTGGACTACTAAATGTCACAACAGTTCCGATAATTCCAGCAATAATCCACTCTGCTGGAAAACTAGAATCAACAACTTTAAGCCATTCACTATATTGATAACCACCAGCCCCTACAATGAACACCAATACAATTGCAATATGTCCTGTAAATACGAAGCGCATATATTTCATTACTTCGCCAATATAGTGTTCAAAGCGTTTTGCCCAAACATTATACATGTTATTCATTGTCTTGCTCCTTCGTCATCGCAATGTACAAGTCATCTAATGTCGCATCTGACATATTGAACGCTTGGCGTAAATCAGCCATCGTACCTTGTGCTCGCACACGACCTTCATGCAATAAAATAATTCGGTCACAATGTTTTTCAGCTGTTGATAAAATATGGGTCGACATTAGTATTGAAGCGCCGGCACGTTTTTTATCATCCATTTGATTAAGTAATGACTGAATGCCCAGTGGATCTAGTCCTACAAATGGCTCGTCTATAATATAAAGCGTTGGATCAACTAGAAATGCACACATAATCATTACCTTTTGGCGCATCCCTTTTGAAAAGTGTGAAGGGAACCAGTTTAAACGCTTCTCCATGCGAAATTCTTTTAATAAACTTTTTGAACGACTCGCTAGCGTTTTTTCATCTAGTCCATAAGCCATTGCCGTTAATTCTAAATGCTCTCTTAAAGTTAATTCTTCATATAATACTGGCGTTTCTGGAATGTATGAAAAGCTTGAGCGATATGCGTCCAAATTTTCTTTTAACGTGACACCGTTTAAACGAATTTCACCTGCTCGAGGTAGAAGTGTTCCGATAATATGTTTAATCGTTGTACTTTTCCCGGCCCCATTTAATCCAATTAGACCAACGAGCTCCCCTTTATTAATTTCAAAAGATAAATCTTGAATAACAGGCTTACGCGTATAACCGCCTGTTACATTTTGTAATTGTAAAATTGTCAAAGTCGTCACTCCCTTTTTCTAAAATTTAGTTTAACAAAACCTAGAATATAATGACACTGAATATCTCACCTGTTTTGCTATTTCTTTGAATCACAAAGATTTTCCTTGATTTCCACCAAAAATCGAATGCACCTATGGTAAAATAGAGAAAATATTTTGAGAGGTGGCGTGAAATAAGATGAGCGATTGCTTATTTTGTAAAATTATCGATGGTCAAATTCCAAGTTTAAAGGTGTATGAGGATGAACATGTATTTGCCTTCATGGACATTATGCCGTTAACAAAGGGCCACACATTATTAATTCCAAAAACGCATTGCAAAGATTTATTCGAAATGCCAGAGGATGTGGCACGTAATTTATATGCAGCTGCACCAAAAGTAGCAAATGCAATTAAAGCAGCCTTCAATCCAGTTGGCATGAATACAATTAACAATAACGGAGCAGCAGCAGGCCAATCTGTTTTCCATTACCACTTACATTTAGTCCCTCGTTACGATGAAACGGATGGACTAAATGTAGAATGGAACTCTCGTCAAGACGAATTTCCATCAGAATTATTAACAACACTTGCAGACCAAATCAAGGAAAACTTATAATTCAGAATTCTATTTATTTGATGCTATTGCAATTTCAACACAATCCACGTACAATTTGTATAAGTTTTCGCTAATGGCAACGAGTGCACATTAGGAAAACTAAAAAATAGCTTAGAAAAGTTAGAGGAGACGAGACAGATGAATACAAAAAATTTAGTTTTGATGGCGCTTTTAATTGGTATTGGGACAGCGTTATACGTTGTCGTACCAGGATTTGTACAAGGGATGAAGCCCGACTTTATATTAACGATGATGTTTATCGGGATTTTACTTTTCCCTACATTGAAAGAAACATTTTTACTTGGCTTAAGTGCCGGTGTTCTTTCAGGGCTGTTCACTACATTCCCTGCAGGATTGATCCCGAATATTATCGATAAATTTGTAACAGCTTTTATCTTTTTAGGACTTGTATTCATCCTAAAAAAATTAGTTTCAAACATGGCCGTTACAACGATTATTGTCGGCGTTGGCACACTCATTTCAGGTGTCATTTTCTTATCGGTTGCATTATTTGCAATGGGTACAGATGTAGGTGCACCGTTCGCCATTTTATTTACGGGGGTTGTGTTACCTGCTGTAGCATTTAATGTTGTAGCGTTTTTCATCATCTACCCTATCATTACAAAATTATTGAAGCGTTCAAATTTCAAAACATCTTTATCACAAGCATAATACGCAATTCTTGTGGATGTATCGTAAGTATAAACTTATGATACATCCACTTTTCGCTTCTAATAATAAAGAACCTTCGTTAGCTACTCCTTTTTCATTTTTTATAATTCGTGGTTTAATAGATGTAGAAAATGGAAATGGATTTTAGATACCAATTAAATCGAATTGAGAAAGGAGGATCCATAATGAAAGCAAAATCATTTCTTTTAGGTTTAACAACGGGCGTAATTAGCAGTGCAGCTGTCGTATTATTTTCAGCCCCACAATCTGGTGAGCAATTACGCAAAAATATTTTGTCTAATACATCGAATGCAAAACTCAAATTCCAAGATGTAAAGTCTGAATTACAAAAAGTAAAAGCTTCCATTTCAACATTAAAAGTAGAAGCACAAAATAATATACCTAGTATAATAAATGAATTAAAAGGCAATCTAACAACTTTCAAACAAGAAATCGAACCAGAAACGTTAAAATTAAAACAAGAAATCGAAATTTTACAGAATTCTATAAGAGAAATCGAGAAAAATATCCCTTCAGACAAAAATAATGCATAATGAACATCTATTCATTATTAGTTATTTATACCTTAATATTTTTTGGATTACAGAAAAAAAATCCTAATTATATCTTTTTTTAGCACTTTTAAATCAACATTTATTTTTTAATTTTTCTAACTTTAAAGTTTTTTCTTTTATTGCTATAATATTTTTAAAACATAATGAAAGAAGAAGGTGATTGTTTTGACAGAAGATTTATACTCACAAAGAGAGGCTATGTTATTTAGCCAACGTGTTGCGCAACTTTCCAAAGCACTTTGGAAAGCTATTGAAAAAGATTGGCAAACTTGGATCAAGCCGTTTGATTTAAACATTAATGAACACCACATTTTATGGATTTCATATCATTTAAAGGGTGCCTCGATTTCTGATGTAGCTAAATTTGGTGTCATGCATGTATCGACGGCCTTCAATTTTTCAAAAAAGTTAGAAGAACGTGGATTACTAACTTTTTCAAAACGTGATGAGGACAAGCGTAATACATATGTAGAGCTTACGGATGCAGGCTCTGATTTAATTTTACGCATGTATGAACACTATCATGATACCGATCACACAATTTTACAGGGCTCGTTACCTTTGAAAGAATTATATGGTCGTTTCCCTGAATTTTTAGATGTGATGGCAGTTATTCGAAATATCTATGGCGATGATTTCATCGAAATTTTTGAACGTTCTTTCCATAACTTTAAAGAAACTATAGATGATGCTGGTAAACAAAAGTCATCAACGCCAACGTCTTAATTCAATATTTATGAAGGAGTGTGGCTCGCAAAATTTTTTTTGCGTGAGCTCACTCCTTTTTATTTTTCATAAAATCATTTATAGTAATTTTTATACGTTTAACTTTTATCATGAAATGGAAAAAGGTAGTAATAGAAATCAGAAAAACTTACTGATATAATTTAGCTTGTTCATATTTAGGAGGATGTTTGTGCACTGCTGGAAAACGATTAATATTGAACGTGAATATGGTACGACACGTCTCTTTTTATTAGCAACAATTATTTTTGTATTAGTATTTTGTTTTTCATATATTACATTTAGCTTTAATTTTACTGGGCGACATGTTGACCGATATTTATGGTTACTTCTTTTAGTCACTTTTCTTGTGTATCCTTTACACAAAGCATTACACTATATCGCATTGTTAAAACATCGAAAATCGCTTGTTTTTCGTTTTAAGATTCAATATTACTTTTTACCAATCGTCCATATGCGTCTTCAACATAGCATTCCAAAACGAACATATATGATTGCCCTAGTTACACCATTCCTTATAATAAACTCTCTCATAATTTGGGGTGGGTTTACCTTTCCATTGTATGCCCATTATTTTAGTGGATTACTAGCGTTACATTGTAGTATTTGTTTAATGGATTTTTTATACGTGAAAAATTTAATGTCTGCTCCAAACAATGCTATAATTGAGGAAACGCCAAGAGGCTATGAGATTTTAGTACCGCTCGATATTAATGAATAACACTGATGTTTTAGAGAGGAGGAATAGTCTTGCTACTACTTATTATAATTCTATTCTCAGTAATATACTTATTCCAAATCAATCGTATGACTGCCGCACTTTGTATACGACGTGAAATTCCTGAAGAAAAACAGCCTAAAATTTTCCGTACAATTAATGTGCTTATTACAATTTTACTTGTTAGTTTATATGTAGAGGTTTTGTTCACAGCATAAAGTGTTCTACTGATAAAATTATTAAAAAAGTGGTGTAAAGTTCTTATGTTGAACTTACACCACTTTTTTCATAGGCACAGAGAAACATTACGGTATGTTTCTATTAGTAAATAAATGCTGCACCAACGATAATTAATAAGATGAATAATACTACTAATAACGCAAAGCCTGAACCATTACCGTAACCGCTGCCGCCGCCGCTGTAGCCACCGCCACCACTCATACTGTCACCTCCCTTCTCTCATCTATCGTATGCACTTTGATTTGTAAAACTTAGGCAATTTTGCCGCGGAACCATTTTGTTTTTGAAACGTTTATGTTATAGTTACAATTGCATTAAAGATTAGGTTAGGAGCGTATATAACATGAAGAAAACCCTTTTCGCATTAACAGTTGCTGCTTCACTTGGTTTGGCAGCGTGTAGTAATTCTGGAGATGAAGTTGTTGTTTCAACGAACGTTGGCGATATTACGCAAGAAGAATTTTATAATACAGTAAAAGAAATAGCTGGCGATCAATTATTACAACAAGTAGTAATCGAAAAAATCTTGAACGATAAATACAAAGTTACGGATAAAGATGTTGAAAAAGAATTAAAAAGTGTTAAAGAACAATACGGTGAAGGTTACGAAGCTGCATTAGCTCAAAGTAACTTAACTGAAGAAACTTTAAAAACTAACATTCGTTTCAGCCTTTTACAAGAAAAAGCAGTAGCTGATGTTGAAGTAACAGACGAAGAAATTCAACATTACTATGACCAAGCTTCTAAAGAATTAAATGCTCGTCATATTTTAGTTGCAGATGAAGCAACAGCAAAAGAAGTACTAGAAAAATTAAATGCTGGTGGTGACTTCGCAGCATTAGCAAAAGAATATTCAACTGATACAGCTTCTGCCGAAAAAGGTGGCGATCTTGGTTGGTTCACAGTAGGTACAATGGTGCCTGAATTCAATGATGCTGCATACGCATTAGAAAAAAATGAAATTAGTGCGCCAATTAAAACTGATTACGGTTACCACATCATTCAAGTTTTAGATACACGTGATGTTAAAGATTACGGAAAACTTGAAGATAAAAAAGAAGAAATTACTAAAGCAATTAAAGCAACTAAAGGTGACTGGGATACAAAAATGGCCCAATTACTTAAAGAAGCAAAAATTGAAGTTAAAGATGCTGACTTAAAAGATGCGTTCTCTAGCTACTTATCTGAAGAAAAATCAGATAAAAAATCTGATAAATAATCAATAAAAAATGCGAGGTCCCCTTTTTGTGAGGGACTTCGCATTTTTAATTTTTCTTTACAAATTCTGATTTTAGTTCCATTCCACCAAAACCATCGATTTTGCAATCAATGTTATGATACCCTTCTACTAAGCGAATATTCTTTACACGTGTACCCATTTTTAATATTGAGGAACTGCCTTTTACTTTTAAATCCTTAATAACTATTACCGTGTCACCATCAGCTAAAAGATTGCCATTTACATCACGAACGACTAGACCATCCTCTTCAATAACCTCTGCAACTTGTGGCCATTCATGTGCACATTCCGGACAAACAAAGTTTTGCCCATCTTCGTATGTATATTCAGATCCACACTGTGGGCAATTTGGTAATTGTTCCATTCGAAAACCTCCCTTTTCTTGTACTTTAATACTGTCACAAATCAATAATCCCTTCAACAAGATACTCATTAAATATCATGATTTCTACAAAAGCAACAGTAATTTCTACAAAATGTATTTATCACTCACTTTTTTGCGTTTTTGTTAGCCATAGCCCAAGCCCTAATACGAGTGCACCACCTAGGATATTGCCGATTGTAACAGGAATTAAATTATGTATGGCCCCACTAATAGAAATGACTTCATTATGAGGAATCATCAGCGCAAGCGAAAATAACATCATGTTCGCGATACTATGCTCAAAACCAGACAAAATAAATGGAAAGATACAACAAAAAATAAGTATAATCTTTGCTACTTCATTTTTAACACGATACCCACACCAAACGGCTAAACAAACTAAAATGTTGCATAATATCCCTCTAAATAATAGTTCTGTTGTTGTCGCAGACATTTTTA